>JAGOUD010000049.1 GCA_018061465.1 Burkholderiales bacterium | reverse complement strand
ATATTAAGTGGTAAAGAGCACGATGAAGTAACTAAACTTATTGAAGAACTTAAACACAATATACCAAAATATGGAGATACAATTATGAGTTATGCAGAAGAATTAAGACAAGAAGGTGAACAAAAAGCTCAACAAGAAATAGCAAAAAACTTACTAAAATCTGGTGTGGATGCCTCTATTATAGCTTCAGCTACCCATTTAACTTTAGAGCAGATAAATTCTCTACAATAAGCAGTTTTAGAAATTAATTGAAATGATGTCTATAAATCACACAATTTAATTAATTTGATTTTGATCAATACGGAAACTAATACAGATAATTTTTTGTTCTAGCCGTGAAACTCGCGCATATCCAAACTTCATGATTTTGATTTTTTGACTGTATATTTAAATTTAACTAATGCGAGGTTTAACTCAATACTTGCTTATGTTTCTGATTTATCTAACTCGCTTGGTTGAATTAATTCCGAAAGCAATTCACCTGTACGGTGAATCAATGCTTTTTGCTTTGGTGAACCTTCCGGGAGCACAGTTAATTGGTTTACTGTATGCCCTATTTCTCTAACTTTTGCAAAAGTCTCAATTATTAATAGCGTTGCTATACAACCCTTACTGACTATACTTTTTATTATTTAAATTCAAATTGTTTTATAAAAGTGCCCCAAATAATATATAATTAATTGCTTTAGAACCTATTCAAACACAATCTTCAAATCTATTGCAAAAAGTACTAAATTAACTATACGCTACATCAATTATCTCAATCCATTCAGTTCCGCTAGGTACACGTAACAAAAATCTATCGCCAATTATTTTATTTAATAATGCACGTGCCAATGGAGAAGTCCAACTTATATAGTTTTTCTGTGGGTTAATTTCATCCTGCCCTACAATTTTAACAGTTTGTTCCAGATTATCATTGCGATAAATAGTAACTACAGCGCCAAAAAAGACACGCTCACTACCAGCATGAACGGATGACTCTACTATTTCAGCATTTTCTAATTTCTTAGTAAGTGAATGAATGCGCTTATCAACCTCACGTAAGCGGCGTTTACCATAAATATAATCGCCATTTTCTGATCTATCACCATTACCAGCTGCCCAACTGACAGTTTTAACCAGATGTGGGCGTTCTTTAGTAACTAAATCGTTTAATTCATCTTGCAATGCTCTATAACCATTAGCTGTTATATAATTTTTCTGGTTCATCTAGTTATTATCCATGTTACAATAATCAATTCTTACGTAGAGAATTATACTATATCTGGCTTTCCAATCAAGTTGGGAATAACCAAAATTTAATTTTCTCTAATTGCCGTGGGTTGCAACACTTATAGGAAAACAAATTATTACTAAAATTAAAACAATCTATGAATGCAGTGAATGCGGTGATAAACACACTAAATGGCAGGGTAAATGTAATAGCTGTGGAGCATGGAATAGCCTAACAGAAACCATTAATAATGAACCCAAAGCAGGACGATTTAATTCATTAACCCAAAATTCACCAGTAGTAAATTTAACCCATATTGAAGCTCAGGATGTAGTTCGCCAACAAACCGGAATTAGCGAATTAGATCGGGTTTTAGGTGGAGGTTTAGCACTTGGATCGGTAATTTTATTGGGTGGAGACCCTGGAATTGGTAAATCTACACTATTATTACAAACTATGGATAAATTATCTCTAGCCAGCAAAGTATTATATATTACCGGCGAAGAATCAATTCAACAAGTTGCCATACGGGCAAATCGTCTCTTGGTAACTGGTCAAGATAATTTAAGATTAATGGCGGAAATTGGTTTAACTCATATAATACAAGCAATCGATAAAGAAAAACCACAAATTGTGGTAATAGATTCTATTCAGACCATGTATACTGAATTATTGCAATCCGCACCTGGTTCAGTGGCACAAGTCAGAGAGTGTGCCAGTATTTTAACGCGAATTGCTAAACAGCGGCATATAACTATAATTATGATCGGCCATGTAACTAAAGATGGGAATATTGCAGGTCCTCGAGTTTTAGAGCATATTGTTGATGCAGTCCTCTATTTTGAAGGTGAGCAACATTCTAATTTTAGGATGATTAGAAGTGTCAAAAATCGTTTTGGTGCGGTTAATGAATTAGGGATTTTTGCCATGACGGATAAAGGTCTTAAAGAAGTGAGTAATCCATCTGCCCTATTCTTATCCTCTTACCGCAATAATGTACCCGGCAGCTCCATTCTAGTTACTCAAGAAGGCACCCGGCCCTTATTAGTTGAAGTACAAGCTCTCGTTGACCAATCGCATGTAATGCCGCCTAAACGCCTGGCGGTAGGAATGGATGGCTATCGCTTATCTATGTTAATCGCAATAATGCAACGCCATCTAGATTTACGTTTATATGATCAGGATATATTTTTAAACATAGTAGGCGGAGTAAAAATAGCCGAACCGGCTATAGATTTGGCAGTAATTTTAGCTATTATCTCATCATTTAAAAATAAACCATTGCGAGCAAAGCTTGCGGTATTTGGTGAAATTGGCTTATCCGGTGAAATTAGAGCAGTACAAAAAGGACAAGAACGGATTAAAGAAGCAATAAAGCTAGGCTTTAAAAATCTCATTGTTCCTCAAGCAAATACCCCAAAAGAACAGATAGCTAATGTAGAAATATTTTCAGTAACTACCTTGGCACAAACTATTGATTATGCTTTTACCTAAAATTTTCTGGCTGATTAAAATTAAGGTATAATACATATTAAGTTTTTCTGCAATTCTATAACTGACCCAATCTTTTCCGCATTTGTATTTTGCTAAGGGGTGTGATATACTTACGGCTCACTTATTTTTCTTGATAGTTACTCATGCAAATAACATCAATTACAATTGCTAAATTAAAAATTCCTTTGCAGCGTCCCTTTATTACTGCGCTTCGCTCCACTACGCATGTTGAAGATATTGTGGTTATGTTAAAAACTGATAGTGACTTAATTGGTTATGGTTCAGCAGCAGCAACCCCAGCTATTACTGGAGAAACACACGAATCAATTATTAGTGCAATTCAACATATCATAGCCCCGAAAATATTGGGGAAAAACATTGATGAATTTAATAATTTATTAATCATGTGTCAACAGTTATTACACAATAATTATTCGGCAAAAGCAGCTGTTGATATTGCCCTGCATGATTTATTTGCTCAAAAATGTCATTTGCCGTTATATAAAATGTTAGGCGGTAATAAAAATACTCTTGAATCATGTGTTACTGTAAGTGTCAAAAATGTTAGGAGCATGGTGGATGATGCGATTAACCTGGTTCAAAGTGGATTCAAAACTCTTAAAGTTAAAGTTGGGCTAAATCCAGAGGATGACATTGAGCGTGTTTTTGAGATTTACCGTTCTGTTGGCGATCAAGTTAAGATTATACTTGATGCTAATCAGGGGTGGAGCTGCAAAGATGCACTAAAAGTAATTCGTGAATTTGAGCAGGCTAAATTGAATATTAGTTTAATTGAACAACCGGTTATAGCTCAGGATTTAACCAGTTTGGCATTAATTAGTAATACAGTTATGTTTCCTATCATTGCTGATGAAGCGTGTTTTTCACCTCCAGATGCCCTAACTATTGCAAAATTTAATGCTAGTGATGGAATTAATATCAAGTTAATGAAAGCAGGTGGAATTTACAATGCTAATGCTATTTATCATATTGCTCAAGCTGCTAATTTAAGCACTATGGTAGGATGCATGATAGAATCCCCTATTGGGGTTGCTGCTATGGGAAGTTTTGCGGCTAGCAAACCTAATATTTTAGTTTGTGATTTAGATCCCCTAATTTTAATTAAAGAAAATTATGTTATGGGTGGTGCTCAACTAATTAATAACCAAATAGTTTTAGCAAATACTCCTGGGTTAGGCATTAGTGGGTTTAGTGATGGATTGACTTATATTTGTGAAATAAAATAAAAATGGGCAAATTAATTATTTATGGCTGTTTATTAATCAGTTTAACCTCATGCGGTAAGAATCCCCAAGACAAATTTATTGGTAGCTGGAGTTATAGCGGAAATGGCAAATTAATGACAGTACCTTTAACTTGCTCAATTAATTTAACTATTACTAAAGAAAATAATTCCTATATTTTATCGAGCTTAAGCCTACAGTTAAATCCGGCAGTATTTAACTTAAATGGCGGAGAATTTTTTCATGGTGTGCCACTTACAGTGAAAGATAATAATACTATGCTAACTCCAGCATTACCTCAAGGGTCACCAATCATTATTACCTATATAATTGATTCTGAACAAATTTCCCTAAACCCAAATCCATGCAATGGAATTTCTAAAGATGGATTATTAAAAAAACGCAATGACTAGTTGTGAGAACCTGTCGGAGTTCTTAACTATTATATGGTGTTACAGAATATATATAATCTTATTTAATTATCAGTTTGCTTACATGACTTCAAACATATTCCACATAAGCCCAAAAAGCATATAAAAATAAGCACATACACTGCTATTAATACATAATCATTCATTTATTTTCCACCTCTAAATAGTTAACAGTGTGTCAGAAGAAGCCCACCACTTTAAATTTCAACTTGCTGCGCATCATCATAATAGGATATAAATTTTGATTCATTGTAACGTGTATCCCTAGAAAATATTATAGTGTCAATATCACCATCCTTAACTACATCAATATGTTCGGATAAATATTGATCTAATTCTTCCAGTTTAGCTTTGACATCGACCATTCCATTAAATTTTATTGATATCTGATTTAATGATACCAAGCTGTAATCTTTTTTATCATAAAAATCTTGATTAACGTGACTGATTTCTATTATCCCAGAATTTTCTTGTTTTGCAAATTTTATAACTAAATCAACAAATTTTAATAAAGTTTTCGCTGGATTAAGACCAGGTTCAAAATTTACTCTACCTACTATAGGGCTTTCTTTGTTTGCAAGAAGCTCAGCAAAGCCACCACTGTTAAACATATAATGTATTTTTTGTGCGTAATTCATAATCTTTACGTTTGATGTAAATAATGCAGAGACACTTCTAAAGGTGTACTGTGCTGGAATAATCAATCCATTGGTTACTAGAAACTTGTAGTAGCTAAACTTGCATCTATCTATAATTTTGTGGAATATAATAGGGTTTTCTTTCTTTACACTCATCAAGAAATCTTTAAAGTGTGGCGACATAGATGCCTTAAAAAACTTACTGCTTTTTACTACAAGTTGACAAAAATCATCACATGAGATATTGATTACATATTTACTTTTCCATATTTCTTTCAGGTGGTTTAAGTGAAGTTGCTGTGACACTAGGCTACCATCTTGTACTAATGCCACATATTCAACTAAATAACTAATAATTTCAATTGCTGCTTTTCCCTTTACAGAATCAACGAGTAATCTGAATTTCTCAGTTACCTCATAATCATCAATCCATTTTTTTAAATCTGCTACTGTTGCTGTATAATTAGTCCCAGGAAAGCTCAATTTTGTATTAACTAGTGGTGCATTTTTATGAACACATATCATCGATAAGTTGTACTTAAGTTTTTCCGCTAAACTATTAAATAACTCATAATCTATTTCACCATTGTAGTGATTACTATCAATAGAACATTCGTTACCACCATTGTTCATACTTTCTTGTGCTAGCTTAATCATTAATTTTACGGTGCGAACAGCCTTAGCTTTATCTTCCGGAACATTATATTTGCTTACAGATTCCGCTATATCTTTCTTTATGAACTCAAGATACTCTTCGTGTTTTGCTTTATGAGTTAACATTGGATTGCCTTGATGCAATTGAGCATGACACTGCAACATCCCACTACGACTTTTGTAAGCTGTAAATTTCACCTGCTGTTGCCCAAATAATACTAATTTTGAATCATTGCCTACATCCGTGATAACAGAAGAAAATTTATTTTGGAGAGCGCTAGGCGGTACACTAGCTAGTCTTAATGGAGAACACATTACTATTTAATCCTTTTGAAAAATCATGAATGATAAAATTTATACAAACACCTTACAACCAGTTTAAAATCTTCCAACACATTGCAAAAAACATAAATTGGCTACAATTTCACATTTGTTCGTAATACAGTAACTATTACTCAACAATCTCATGAAACTCTATCTCAACTACTACTTTTTCCATAGCGATTAAAGATTCTAAATAGGTTATAACTACCATTAATTTACTACTAATAGACAAACTAATAAAAACTTAGCTAATAAATGGTACTATCTGGTAAATAATAACAATATTATCTCATGAAGCGCGATAGTAGATTATCCTTTTTTGGGTGCAGTAACGCATTATTATATTTAGGCATTAAATTTATGAGAATTTTTACGCACGGTCGCTCAGATAAGAATAAGCACCAGCACGATAAACTCTTTGGCAAGTTGTTGACAATGTATACTCAAAGCGTACCATGACGCTCCGAGTATACATGTGCTAACCTCTTAATAATACTCCCATACTTGCAGAGTATACATACTAAGAGTATATTAAGATTATAGCACCTATCGAGTTAGTGATAGACTACTAAATACTGCCCACAAAATTATATTATATAAATTTTTAGGCGAGAATTCAACCAGGCTTAAATCAATAACCGATAGTGTCAATGTTTCTTCCTGCTCAGTAAATTGTGCTACCGCTTGTCTTATATAGTCATCAACACACACCTCAGCATCATTACTTTTGCTAAGTATCGTGTATAAAACTATCGACCGTATCATGAAATAACGGTTGACTTTTTCTTCAGAAACGTGTTTATCAAGCGCTGAAATTGCTGCATCGAGCTTTTTTTCTCGAAGTTCGGCAATCAGATAGTTGATAGTTTCTAAAAGCTTGTTTACACCAGAATGGTGACGATTGGAAGACAAATGGTGTACAATATCACATGCATGAAACATATGTTACCTCCTTTGGTATGAAAAGGTTGTTAATGAAGAATAGTTAAGAACGGGAATTCTTAATTATTCACTGTTTCATGCTCCATTATTAGTATGTTAATACTTTGATGGGGCATGAAGCTGGAGGTATTATAACGCATATGTTTAGGTAAAGTAAAGTTCTTTTTAATAAATCTGTCAAATAAATTTGACAAACTAAAATTATTGCATAATATAATCGTAGGATATTAGGCTCCCAATTTTAGATGATTTTTCACAATAAACTTACTAGGAGATATCCAATGAATACCAATTTATATCCTTTGCGGTTAAAAAATATACTTACAGGATTTATAATCCTGTTAATCACATGTAATATTTGGGCCAGCCCGGTACCAAATAGTGCAGCAACCTCTGCATCTGCTAATAAGCACGGAGTAACCACACCCAACCACCCATTCCCACAATTTGAAAATATATCACCTTATATTTTAGCTGATGGTACACAAGCAATATACCCTACAGGTAGCGGCAT
Source organism: Burkholderiales bacterium (assembly GCA_018061465.1). Classification (GTDB taxonomy): domain Bacteria; phylum Pseudomonadota; class Gammaproteobacteria; order Burkholderiales; family UBA11063; genus Aquella. Next base: position 4,536 of record JAGOUD010000049.1, on the reverse strand, counting down.
TACTCCTAATAGCAGGAAGATTGATGTTGAAAACTACTATAACCTATGGAAACAAAATTATATTACTACAGGTCCCACTTATGACGGTCATACCACATATAGGGTTAGATTGGGTAAAGTAGAGGATAAGTCAGCTCAACATAAAACCAAGGTTGGGCAACATAATAATAGGATTGTTACCTATTTATTTAATAAATCATCGGGCAAAAAAAGTAACGAGTACCCCTTATCAGATATTACTGTGTCAGAAGGTCAGGGGTATGGAATGATCATTACAGTAATGATGGCTGGTTTTGATCCACAGGCACAACAAATATTTGATGGTCTATTTAGATATGTTAAAGCTTATCCAAGCAAGCTAGACGACAACTTGATGAGTTGGATTATTACTCCTGCCAATGATGCTGGGCATGCTGCTAATAATAGTGCGTTTGACGGTGATGCTGATATAGCTCTGGCTCTAGTGCTTGCATCTCAACAATGGAATAGTTCACCAAATGGTATTGACTATATGGCTGAAGCAAAAACCATTATTGCTTCTATAAAAAATAAAACTATTGGACCAGACAGCCATTTGCCAATGCTTGGCGATTGGGTAACTTCTGGTAAATATAATCAATGGGCGCCACGTTCGTCTGACTTTATGTTAGATAACTTTCGAGTATTTGGTTTCATTGATCCCACACAGCATGCATATTGGGAACAAGTAATTAATAGTTCACACGCAGCTATAAATCATATTCAAACGCAATATAGCGCTAATACAGGATTATTACCCGACTTTACTCAAAACAGCGGCAATTCGATAAATGCTATTCAGCCAGCGCCAGCAGATTATCTAGAAGACGAATATGATGGTGATTACGCCTATAATGCAGCGCGTACTCCATGGAGAATTGGTGCTGATGCTTTACTCAATCGTGATGCAACATCTTTGGCTCAAGTGCGTAAAATGTCAAACTGGATAAAAACTCATAGCAGCAATAATATTGATAATATTTATTCTGGTTATCACTTAAATGGGAATGACATAGGTGAAGAATATAATTCATCCTTATTTACAGCACCATTTGGAGTGGCGGCAATGACTGTAACAAACGGCGGTTCCACACAGCAAAAGTGGCTAAAAGATATTTATACTGCTGTAAAAAAATTTGATAATGATGAGGAAGACTACTATGAGCATACAATATCAATGTTATCTTTATTGATTATGACTGGGAATTATTGGAATCCAGCTACCTTTGAAGATAATAAAGATTAGTCTTTCAAGCAATGTAGTTATTATGCCTAGGTGTGGGGATACGTCTGTTGTACTCAGACTAGTCCCCACCCTCGTTTAACTAAATCGTAGTGCACCATTTAGCCATAATATTGCTGAAGCAAGTGCGGTAACCACAATTATAATTAACATTGCCAGTTCAAACTTATTTGTAATTAAGCGCTGCTTTTGTTCATAGCGCGCCCTATAAAATACACCAATACCAATTAGGTACATAATACTGGAGATGGTCAAATATTTTAATCCTCCAGCATAGATCAGCCAAATAGCATAAGCTACTGCTAACACCCCTTTAATTAATTCATAATAATAAATTTTCCGGTCGGTAATTATCAATTTAAACGCAAAAAGTGCAGCAAGTAAATACGGTACCAGTACCAAACTCGTTGCAATTTGTATCATGGTTAAATATATTGCCCCACTAAAATGAGCGCAAATAATAAAAAGCTGCAGCACAATACTACTGGTTAAAAGCGCATTAGAAGGTACAAGTTTAAAATTAATTTTATTGAGAAATTTAGGCATAGTTTTATCGCTGGCTGATAAATAGAGAATATTAGTAGCTAACATTTGCCATGCTAGCAAGGCTCCAACCACACAAATTAATACTGAAATCCGAATTAAATTTGCGCTAACTGGACCCACTATAAGCGCCATAACTCCAGCTGTAGAGGGTGTTTGTAAATGTTGAACGCTACTAGTAGTCATTATGCCAAACGGCAGTATGGAAATTAAGGCATCAATAATTAACACAGCAATTACACTAAGCAGCGTTGCTCGTCCTACATCTCGCATTGATTTAGCATGTAGTGCATAAATACAAGCTGCCTCAATACCTAGAAAATCCCAAACTGTCACTAACATCGTACTTTTAACCTGAGTTAACATACTTCCCAGGTGCAGATCATGCGTTGACATATTAATTTTAAAAATATCCAGATTAAACCCGTAACAAAAAACTAGAGTAATGCTTGCCAAAGCAATTATTTTAACGGTAGTAATCATGATGTTTATATAAGCAGCTTCCTTTATTCCTAAATTAATTAATAGGTAAACTAACCAAATAAGAAGCGATTCACCAATAAAAGCCGGAATAGTAGCTCCGGCAGTATTTTCCACACCAAAAACAATAAAGAAGTTACCTAATGTTGCAAAAATATATATTAGATAACTGGCATTACCTAATAATGCATTAAGCCAATAACCCCATGCAGAATTAAACCCGATAAAGTCGCCAAAGCCAAATTTAGCATAACCATAAATCCCACTTTTAATATCTGGACGTTTTCGCGAAATATATACAAAAGATGATGCTAGAGCCACCATTCCAATAGTAATAATAATCCAATTAATAGTAACCGCGACTGCACCCGCACGGTTAGCTATATTCTGGGGTATATCAAATACCCCACTGCCCATCATTGAACAAAAGGTTAGCGAAAAAAGCGCAAAATAAGTTAGATCTTTAGAGTTAGCAGATGATGATCTTCCAGACATCCGAGTTCCTTGATAAGAATTAATACAATAAATAACACTAGAAGTCAAATTGCTAATGGTGTACTTTAAACATCAGCAATTATACAACCATTCACCCTTAAACGTAACATATTCTGCAAATTTTAATGTAAATTTATGCCAACTACGTTATTAATTTATATTAAAATAATGCATTATTGTACAAAAGAGGGCTATAGATAAAATGCGTACTTTAATTGCTTGGTTACGGTTTAGTTTAGTTATTTTGAGTATGGCTATGCTAATTATTGCAACAATTATTTTATATTATATTTCATTAACCTTAATTCGCTATCCGTTACGTAAAATTTGGTCACGCTGCCTAATTGCTTCAACAGGCGCAACTCTTTCTATTTCAGGATTAAACCTTAACCGAGTTGATTTAAAAAACACTATGCTCGTATCTAATCATATTTCTTGGCTGGATACAGTAGTTATGCTGCGACTGTGCTATTTATCTTATATTGGTAAAATTGAAATGCTTAAATGGCCACTATTAAATATTATTATTAAAGCAGGCGGTACAATCTTTATTAACAGAAAAAATAAACGCCAGACATTTGAAGTTATCCAGCAAGTAGCACATTTACTTAGTAATGGAGCAACAGTTGGACTATACCCCGAAGGCACCACTAGTGATGGCAAAGAAATTTTGCCGTTTAAAACACCATTTCTTGAAGCTGCATTAATTGCCCAAAGTAAAATTATTCCTGTTGTCTTAAGTTACCGCAAAGAAAATAATCAATTGGCAACTGAAGTTACATTTTCTAAAGTTAATTGGTTAACTACTGTAATGAATACTTTGTACTTAAAAAATTTAGTAATAAAAGTAACTATTTTGCCTCCAGTTTTTGCTAGTAATTTTGCCAATCGCGAACTATTAGCTGAACATTTATATGAGCAAATGCGCAATACATACTTAGAGCACTAGTTTTTACGCTTACACAAAGGTAGATACTACTCAATCAGCAAGTGGTAACTCTGGTGCTAATAATTCGGGAATACCATCCTCATCGTTAGTATTATCCTCACGCTCAACTACCTTAGCTAAATCAACCAGGAATTCACCTTCACCAAGATTAATTAAGGTAACACCTTGTGCTGAACGTCCAGTTTTACGAATTGTATCTACTTTAGTTCTAATTAATACCCCACCAGTAGTAATCAGCATAATTTCATCATTATCCTCTACCAATTGTGCAGTAACTAATTTGCCATTACGCTTAGTAACTGCAATTGCAATAACGCCCTTAGTCCCCCGTTTAGTTTCACGATATTCAGATACCGGAGTACGCTTACCAAAGCCATTTTCAGTAACTGTTAATACTTGAGTATTTTCATCATCTGTAGTTAAAAGCGCTACTACTTTGGCTAAATTAGTAAGTTTAATCCCACGCACACCACGAGCAATTCGCCCCATATGCCGTACTTCAGACTCATTAAATCTCACCGCTTGCCCACTATCAGAAAACAGCATAATTTCTTGCTTGCCATCGGTTAATACCACTCCAGCTAATGCATCATTCTCATCCAAATTAATTGCAATAATACCACGACTATTCGGACGTGAAAAGGCACTCAACCCAACTTTTTTCACAATACCCTGCTGAGTAACCATAAATATAAACTTATCATCGCAAAATTCTTTAACTGGTAAAATGCTAGTAATTTTTTCATCTTGCTGAAGGGGTAACAAATTGATAATCGGGCGACCACGAGTAGTGCGACTGCCTTCTGGC
>JAGOUD010000048.1 GCA_018061465.1 Burkholderiales bacterium | reverse complement strand
CTTTTATATAATGGCGGGATTGGCACCTATGTTAAAGCAGAGTTTGAAACTCATGAAGCAGTTAAAGATAAAGCCAATGATACTACACGGGTAAATGGTAAACAATTAAAGGTTAAAGTAGTAGTTGAAGGTGGTAATCTTGGAGTAACGCAAATGGGTAGAATTGAGTTTGCGAAAACGGGGGGCTTAATTTGCACAGATGCAATTGATAACTCTGCTGGAGTTGATTGTTCAGATCATGAAGTAAATATTAAGATTTTATTTGCTGATATTATGCAAAAAACTAAAATGTCATTAGCACAGCGGAATATTATTTTAGAACAAATGACTGATAATGTGGCACAATTAGTCTTACGCGATAATTATTTGCAAACGCAAGTGTTAAGTTATGCTCTGGCACGAACGAATGAGCTATTTCCTATAAATCTTAATTTTATTGAGCGGTTGGAGAAACGTGGCTTAATTAACCGTACGGTTGAATTTTTACCGAGTCATCAGGAAATTATTGAGCGGCAGCGCTCAGGTACTGCACTAACACTTCCTGAACTTGCGGTATTATTGGCATATTCAAAAATGGTAACTGACGCGGAAATTCTGCAATCGGATTTGGTAACTGATTCTAGTTTTAACTCATTATTAATTGGGTATTTTCCAAAGTTGCTTCAAGAAAATTATCAAGATTATATTTATAATCATTATTTACGTAAAGAAATTATTTCTAATCAAATTGCAAATTTAATTGTTAATCAAATGGGAATTTCATTTGTGTCCCGTTTTCAAGAAGAGTTTAGATGTGATGTATCAGTAATTATTCGTGCTTTTTGGGCTGCATATCAACTATTTAATATACGTGGCATTTATGCTGCAATAGAAAGCCTGGACAATAAAGTTAATGCAAACATTCAAGTTGAAATGTTTATCCGCCTTAAAAAATCTATGGAGCGTACTATTCGCTGGATAATGCGTCGGTTTAAACATAAAGAAGAACTAAATGAATTAGTTAAAAAATATGGTGATGATGTTAGCCAATTGCTTAAATCTTTGCCAAACATATTGCGTGCCCGGGATAGTGAAGAAATAAGCGTTTTAGAAAAACGCTATCTTGAAGCTGGAGTAACTGAGCAGGTAGCACAAATATTAGCTAGAAGTGGGGCAATTCCTCAACTTTTAGATATTGCCTTTTTATCACATGAAACCGAACATAAATTGTTGGATGTGGCACGTAATTATTTCTATCTGGGACATACGCTGCGTATGGATTGGTTAAGGAGGAATTTGATTTCCTTACCCGAAAACAATAAATGGCAGTCATTATCTCGTTCTGCGCTTTTAGCTGATGGGTACTCGTTATATAGTAATTTTATCAAAAACGCAATAGAAGCAACTGTTCCGGGAGACAATCGTTTTGGCGAAACCTGGATTAAAAAGGAACCTGAAAAAATTCGCCAGATAAATGAAATGATTGATGAATTGCAAACCTATAAAACGCTTGATTTGTCTATGCTATCTGCGGTAGTTCGCGAGCTACATACTATACTCGGCTAATATTTACTCTTTAAATATACTGTTTGTAATTGAAAGCTGGACTAAATGTTAATACTCAAAGTTCAGGAGTCAAAGACGATGAGTATACCTCTTCATTAATAATGCTGTTATAGGTTATATTTAAGTAACAGCATTATATCCACATAGTTTGAAATGTCAGGAATGTTGTTCTGTAAGCCTACTGGTTGTAGGTGTCATTGCTCATATCTATATGGCATTTTCAATTTATTTGAATGCACTCTAGCCTTTAATTAAAATACATAAAATTATTTGATAAAATTTTTAACCTAAATTAATGGGTCGATTCATGCCATTTTTAATGACCATATTATTTAGGTTAAATTCTATATGTTATTGCTATGTATGAAATATTATATGGTGGTATTTTTGACTAATTAAATTTTACCTGATATAATGACTATAATTATAAATTAGATAAGTATAGATCTTATAGGTGCAAATGAGGTAGTCATTATGTCAAGAGCAATTGATAACATATTTTCAACGAAGACATCGAGTAATGTAACCGTTAATTATTATTATGCCCCAAAACAAGGCGGCATAGCTGCAGTTTTTCATGAGCTGTTTAGCAAAATTTTTGGTAGCAGCGAAGCTAGGGTGACCCAGAAAATGGATTTGGCTCGCACGTTTGCTATTGCTATAAAAAATAATGTAATTGATAAAAATTGGGGCGGTGAGAATGGTACTGCCGAGAAATTAATATTTGATCACAAAGATATTAAAGTGGTATTAGAGGGTAATTCAAAGAGCGGCTATGATTTAGTAAGATATAAGAAATCTGTTAATGGTTTTATTGGTGAACGGCGTGTTTACTTACATATGAAAGATAAAAATGATGAAGCTTATAAACATCTGCAAACTGCAACTGAATTTTTTTTAAATGACAGAACCGATTTATTTGGAATAGTAACCAGCAAGTATATGCCGGGGTTAAAGTATGAGACAAATACGTCTAATATGTGCAATAATGATAGATTAGAACTTTCTTTAAAGTATGGAGTTAAATTAGATCCAACTAGAATTAAAACAAGAGAGGGTGAGATTAATGCAGTGCTGCCTGGAGATGTTATTTATATTTATCTAAACAAAAAATGGGTATATTTGAAATGTATTGCCAATCTTAATGATGGTAAGCAACATTATAAAGTTGTTGAGCCTCATGATGGCACGGGAAGATTAATTGAGTATGACAAAGTTGACAAAGTAAGTGAGAGCCATGGCATGGGAATTTTTAAAACTCGTAAGCCTCAATGTAAATATGTAGTTTACCCGCTTCTTCTGGATAATATTTCATTGGATGAGAAGTTGTCTTTAGTACCCGAGAATATTAAAGACACTGATGGTTATGTTCAGGATATATGCCCAGGGGATGGTATTGCTATTAGTTCAGGCGTAAAAGGAGATAGAAAGTTAACTTATTTGAAGTGTATAGGAGATGACAACTATGGCAAGCAGCAATATAAAGTTATTCACATTGTTTCTGGCACTAAAAGATTATCTCCTGATGAAATTAATAAATTATTAGTTTCTGATACATTGAATGAGGCGGTAGATAATAAACCTGCCCAAATGGCGGGCGCCAATAGACTCGGAGTAAATAAAGCATCACAGCCAATACAAATACCCACTTCTAAACCACAGCCGCTGTCGACTAAGCTTAAAGATTCTTTTGAAGAAGGATGGCAGTCTTTTGGTGAGAAATTACAGGACTTTGCACTTTCAACTGCTCTTGTGGCTCAGATGAGTGACGAAATGCAAGGCTTATCTAATGAGGATTATCTAAATAATTTTCCAAGAGTTGATCGGGAACCTGATATAGGTGGTTCAAATAGCATTGATACTAGAACTATTGCAGAGAATAATTCATTAGCTCAACTAGATAATAAGGTGACAGTAGAGGATTTAAATGCAACTGGTGTAGTATCGGTTGATGCTGTAAGTGATGATGAAGATAAGGAGTTGGGTGAGAGTGATATGGTTGTTATATGTGGAGGTACGGGCGCTACAGCAGCTGATATTGAAAAACAATATAAAAAATGGGCACGTGAGGATGGTGAAGACTTTGATGAATCCACTGTATTTCTCGATGGGCCTGGGATGGTGGGGCTTACTATGCCAACGCAACAAGTAGAGATGCAAAAGAAAATTGAGGTCAAAATGGCTAAGCTAAAAGTAAAAGGTGAAAGTGAATTGGAGAAGGAGAGAGTTATTACGATTGATGCGCATAGCAGAGGATGTTTTCATGCATTGGCATTATGCCATTATTACAAAGAACATCATCCTGAAATTAAAATTCGCTTGCATTTAACGGTCCCAGTTGGCGGACCAGTTCCGAATTCAATATTAAAATATAAGAGTATTCCGGATAATGTGAAAATAGCAGAAGTTATTTATACGGGGCAGACATTTATGGGTAGGGTGGGAGACCATAGTATATTTTTTGCCGAATCAATTAAAACTAAGTTGAAAATGGTTTATATGCCAAATGAGTCACATAATAGTTTATATATGAGGGGTATAACATATTTGAAAGCCTTTAACGTGGAAAAAAGCGGTAAATATGTGAGTGTGAAAAATAAAGAATTGCTAGAAGGTGAAAGAAATAATGATTTAAAGTTAAACGATAGGGTGACGTTTAGTGTTGAAAAATTTGCACAATTACGAGATAATAATCAACTAGCAGTCTCTTCTACACCAACAAAGGCGCCTAATCATACATTGATAATGAGACAGTTTTATCCAAGAAGAGTAATAGGCTAATAATATTTTACTTGGCATCATAATCTGGTTTAAATTGTTAATTGTTGCGAGAAAACCAATGATTTTAACCAGGCTGTTTGAGATTGTTTAGTTCAAAAACTGCAATGGATTCTACATGAGAAGTGTGCGGAAACATATTCATTACTCCGGTTGCGACTAAGTTATAACCATGCGTATTCACTAATGTGCCAGCATCGCGTGCGAGTGTCGCCGGATTACATGAGATATATACAATTCTTTGTGGGGCAATATCCGCAGTAATAGCTTTAATCAGCTCCGCAGCCCCATCTCGGGGTGGATCAATTAACCATTTGTCTATTTTCCCCAAGCTATGGAGCCAAGCCGCATCTACTTTAAATAAGTTAACTACGTTATATTCAGTTTTATCGTCTAATTGATTATGTTTGGCGTTCTCCTGAGCTCGTTTAACTAATTGACTACTACCTTCAATACCAATTGCCCTTTTTGCTAATTTGGCAATTGGTAAGGTAAAATTACCAATGCCGCAGAAAAAATCAGCAATAGTCTCATGTTCTAGTGGTTCTAAATAAGATAGCGCTAATTTTACCATTTCTTGATTAATTAAAGGATTAACTTGAGTAAATTCCGTTGGAAAATAGGGTAATTCAAGATTAAATTGAGGGATGGCATAACTTAGTTGGGGCATGTTCAATGGGTAAAATTGATAGCAGCTCTCTGGTCCTTTAGGTTGAAGCCAAATCTGTAAGGGTATCTGTTGTACAGTATATTGGTCAATTAGATCGCGTAATACCATTTCATCGGCTAAAGTTAATGGTTCCATAATACGAAATACCAGCGCATGAACGGCATCACCTACAGCTATTTCTATTTGTGGTATTTTATTGTAGATAGATAATTTACCGATAGTTTCTTTCAATACAGGGATTAAATCTGATATTATTTGAGGTAAAATTAAACATTGATTCATATCAGCAACAAATGAGGAAGCTTTTTCATGGAATCCGACGAGAACCCGCCCTTTTTTAGCCACATAGCGCACAGATAACCGCGCCCGATGACGGTAGCCAAAAGGTTTCCCCAGTAATGGTGGAATAATTGCTAATGGTGTAACTTGCCCAATATGCTTTAAATTATCCAATAAAACTTGTTGTTTGCTATATACTTGAGCACTAAACTCTAAATGTTGCAGTGAACAGCCACCGCAAATACCAAAATTTATACATTCGGGCATCACCCGTTCAGGACTTTTTTGAATAATCTCAACCAAGCGGGCTTTATCAAAGCTTGGCTTACGTTTGTAAATTTCGATGGTTACTATTTCATCAGGTAATGCTCCATCCACAAATACCGTTTTACCCTCGATATGGCTAATGCCCCGGCCTTCAATGTCAATTGATTTAATTGTAACTGTTGCCAGATTTTTATTCTCGTCCATTATTTCCATAACTCTAAAGAGTGGTTACCACATTATGTGCTTGTTCATCAGCATGGTAACTGGAACGTACTAATGCGCCAACCGCAGCATGCTTAAAGCCTATACTATAGGCATATTGTTCCATTAGCTTAAACTCATCTGGGTGCAGATAGCGTAAAACTGGGGTATGATGTTTTGAAGGTTGTAAATATTGTCCCAAAGTTAACATATCAATATCATGGTTACGCATATCCTGCAAAATTTGGCGAATTTCTTCATCAGTTTCCCCTAAGCCTGCCATAATTCCTGATTTAGTCGGAACGCTAGGCATCATTTGTTTAAATTGTTTAAGTAAATTTAGGGAATGCTGATAGTCGGAGCCAGGACGTATTTGTTTATATAAGCGTGGAGCCGTTTCTAAATTATGATTTAATACATCCGGTGGATTAGTTGCCAGAATGGTTAAAGCTTTATCTAACCGTCCTCTAAAATCAGGCACTAAAATTTCAATTTTAGTATGCGGGCTGGTTTTACGAATTTCTTTAATACACTCTACAAAATGAAGAGCGCCGCCGTCTCTTAAATCATCCCGATCGACACTGGTTATTACCACATATTTTAAATCTAAAATTTTAACTGAGCGGGCAATTTCCTGTGGCTCTTTTGGGTTTAATGGGTTAGGTCGTCCATGACCTACATCGCAAAATGGACAACGTCGGGTACAAATATCGCCCATAATCATAAAAGTTGCAGTGCCTTTATTAAAGCATTCACCAATATTGGGACAGCTGGCTTCTTCACATACCGTATGTAATTTATGTTCACGCAATAGATTTTTAACCTGATTAAATTTACCCCCGCTTGGAATTTTTACTTTAATCCACTCTGGTTTTTTTAGCACTTCCTCAAGTGGAATTATTTTAATCGGTATTCGCGCGGTTTTTGCCCCGTCTCTATGCTTTATTCCTTGACTATTATCAGGAGTGTTATTGGTTGTCATCTATACTCTTTGTCTTTCAATTGTGGAAATGTTTTCTAAATTTCAATTAAATTAATTATATAACAAATTCTTTAATTAGAGAACGTTTGTTATATTGATTGGCAAGAACCCGTCCATATGCTCCACAGCTAAAAATTATCAAAGCATCCCCCCGTTCTAAAGTGGGCAATTCTAAATTCTTGACAAATATATCAGTTGATTCGCATACAGGTCCTACTATATGATATTTCATGATTGTATCAGATCTAGCAGTTAATGGCAAAATTTTATGTACTGCTTCATACAGCATAGGGCGCATTAAATCATTCATTCCGGCATCAATAATAGCAAAATTAGTTCCTGCCGTGATTTTAGTAAATAAAACTTTACTAAGCAACCCACCACATTGAGCCACTAGGGAGCGCCCTAATTCAAAATGAATTTTGAGAGGTGAAGGCACACACAAATTTTTATGCAATATAGCAAAATATTCGTCAAACTGAGCAATCGGATTTTGTTCAGGATGGATGTAATCAATCCCCAAACCACCGCCTAAATTAATATCAGTTAAGTGGTAGCCGCATGTGGATAAATGTTGATAATGTTGTGAGGCAGCTAATCCTAAATTCCTAAAAATTTCTAAATTATTAATTTGTGAGCCAATATGATAATGTAATCCAATTAGCTGAATGTTTTTTAATTCTTTTAAATTAGGCAGCAGAGTCAGTACATCGGCAAAAGTAATACCAAATTTATTCTCATACATTCCAGTACTGATATGTTTATGTGTTTGTGCATTAATATCTGGATTTACCCGCAGCATAATTTTAGCAATTTTCCCCATTGAATAAGCTAATGCATTAATTACTCCAACTTCTTGGATTGATTCACAATTAAACGCATAAATATTTGCTATAAGCGCTAGGTTAATTTCCCAATCTTGCTTACCTACTCCAGCAAATACTATGTGGTTTGCAGTAAAATGGTTGTGTAGAGCGTGCTCAATTTCGCCGCCACTGACGCAGTCAATACCAAGTCCAGCATGTTGAATAAGACCTAATAATTGAGTATTATCATTAGCTTTGAGGGCGTAATGTAGCTGTACATTGTCTCCAAAATATTTTATGCTATAATATTTAGCTGCATTTAAACTATCATTTAATAATTGGCTGTCGTAAATATAACATGGAGTCTCATGGGTTTTAGCTAAATCATTTAAAATTGTGTGGTTGAATATTTTATACATCATAGGTTTCTTTAGCAATATTTAATATGCGTAAATTATGTAGCGAGTACTCCATTATATCGTGAATTATAATAAATTAGGGGCAACTATGCGAAAACGAACTAAAAGTTCTATGGCTGCGGGTCGCCACCCAAAATAGGATGGGTTATATGTTTACGGATGAGGTATAATTCAGTATGTTATTATTAAAATAAACTCGGAAAAAGTGTTGAATAAATTATTATATTTACAAAGGCGGAGTATATAAAATGTTAAAACCAAGAAAAAAATTTGAATTCAAAATAGGTGATGGTGCAGGAGTTTCAGGTAGTTACAGAAAACCTGTGGTTGAACAACCTAGCCGAAAAAAAGAAGAGTCTCCCTTTGGATTTGCACCTGCCCCACAAAAAGGTGATACCGTAGCAAAAATAACAGTGTCTAGCTATTCAGCTAGTGTCAATGATAAAATTAACAATTTTTTGTTTGAGCTTAAACATGAACTGCAGTCAGCTAATTCTCCACGTGATACGATGTTTAGTTTATGCAAATTTGCTTTAAATATGGTGAAAACCGGAGTTTCTGCATTATTGGGTTTAGATAAAAACCAGTCTCAACTAATGGTTAGGTTTAAATCCGGTGAGGTTTATACTATGGCTGTAAGCCATAAGTTGATCTTAGGTTTGAATGCAGTTGTTAATTTGGCAAATCAACTTTTTGGTCAGCATTCAGTGGAGGATTCAGTGCATCTTTTATTAACCATGCAAAGCTCGTTGAGTGATTCAAATATGAAAGAATTATTAGGTAAATTTTCAAATATGAAGTTTGCAGAATTACCTAAAAAAACTCAAACGCCAGATATTGAGAGAAAAAATACTAATTTTACGCAATCAACAAAAACGCGTACTCAAGAATCAAAGCATTTTGCTAGACCAGAGCGATTTCCATACGGTGCTGTTCCTAAATCAGGAATTCCACAACAGCCAAAAACCCAAGGTACAAGAGAACGTGCGGAATCAAAGCCTTCATCTTATGCGAATAAACCACAACAATCTGCATACAATGTTCCTAAACCAAAAACAGAGAATACACAAAGACAAAGCGCGCCAAATGCTAGTTCTGCAAATGCAGCTGGTAAGGGTGAGAATATTGAAAAACCAGTAGAAGCACCGCAGCGTGTAGTTACAACTAGTGAAGGCATAAAAGGTTTTGAAAAATTTAATGCTGGCAGAAGTGCTATAGATAAACGTGTTGCAGAATTATCTCGTGCTCCAAAAGAGGTAATTGATGAAGAAAAAGGTAAGTTAGAAAAAGACATTCAGAAATTTAAAAAGGAAATGTTTAGGGAATATCATCCGGATAAAGCGTCTGGTAAAGATAATTCAATTCGAAATGATTTTGAGGTAATTACCAAAGAGCTAAACGAATTTTTGCCAACAGTGAATAAGAAGTTGAGTAATATTTAGTTATTGCTCTTTTAAGACAGAGAAAGGACGACAAACATTTGATAGAATACAAACTGGTTTTGTTTTGCTAAGGCAAAGACGGTAGAAGAAAAACGTGCTGTTTATAAAGCAGAAATGCGGAAAGTTCATTCGGATAAAAATACCGATAGAGAGGCAAGTTCAGATTATGAACAAATTGCGCGCTATCTAAATAGTAATAAACCTGAATAAGTGTAAGTGATTACTAGTGCAAAAAAACTGCCACAATATTGTGGCAGTTTTTTTAATTTAATAGTTGTAGTCAATGTGCTGATAGCAACAGCATTGGCACTGACTATTTTACCCATTCATCATGACTCATTTGAGTTATTTTACTTATCTATATTTAAAAAATGTTACAATTACTCATAAAATTAATGCTATGATAGATTTAGCTTATGAATATGATTATTTTAAGTAAATATTTTAATTTATTTATCACCTTTACTAAAATTAGTTTGTTTGCGTTTGGGGGTGGTAATGGAATGCTGGAAGTTTTAAGGTATAATACAGTTGATCTTCGTAATTGGGTGACGATTGAAGAGTTCAATCTTATTACCGGAGTATCTATTGCTCTACCTGGACTAAATGCCCTAAATATTGCCTGTATTATTGGCTATAAAGTAGCTGGGCTTATGGGAGCTATAATTAGTATGTTTGCTATTTCAATACCTTCTTTAGTTATTGTTGTAGCTTTTTATGAAATTATGCTTAAATTTTTAAGTCCTCAGGCAATTAAATATTTTGAAACTATTATGCAATATGCTGTTATTGTTTTAGTAGCTAATATTATTTATAATAATACAACTAGTTTGATAGCCCATAATCATGTTTCAGTGGCACTTACAATATTGAGTATCATTTTATTTATTGCTATCGCGATATTTAAGTTAGATACCATTGTATGCTTATGTACTTTTATTGCAATTGCTTCATTAGTTATTCGGTGGTAAATAACGTGGCTAAAATAGATGAATTTCTTGAATTAAGAATATTTATTGAGCAGATAAATGTTCCCTTGATTAAAATATACATGAAAAATTTATGGGCAACAATTAAAAAATCAGAAGAATTAACTGATATATATTTAACTAATAATGCGCCTACTCAAGATATTTTAAAAATTCGCAATGAGGTTATAAAATATAAAAAATTAATTCGGGAGGGTAATGGCATAAATATCTTTGGGGCACAAAAGTCGCTGCAATTAGAGCAATATCCTGATTTTTTAACCTACCAAAAAACGCCTATATTTAAAAAACGTAAGGTATATTCCCTATCTAATAATTCTAAAATAGAATTGGGCAAAATTCAAGTTTTTGACCAAAAATATTATACAGCCTGTATTGAAGCACTAAATATAACTGATTTTATCTTTTTATTTAATAAAATTGGAATGCATAATCTACTGCATGCTGCTTTAAAAAATTCTAAAAATCAAATTATTAATGGCTACAATCAATTTTTAACTCACTTGTCTAGCGCTAACACAATTTCTACATAATAAACTTTTAGAGTAAATTTTTGTGCTATAATTCGATCAGTATATCAGGGTAGCATGCACTTATTAATTATACGTTGAGTATAATATCCAAATTTAAATATAATACTTTTTATTGGAGAACCATAATGGCTAATTTAACTGCAGCGCAAGTTTTAGTTCAACGTTTAATTGATTATGGCATTGAATATGTATTTTGCGTTCCAGGAGGTGCTATTGATCCTCTTTTAGATGAATTGCATGATAAGGAGCTGCCACGATTAATTCTATGTCATCATGAGTCAACTGCTGGGTATATGGCAGCTGCTTATGGGAAAATTACCGGCAAACCTGCAGTGGTTTTAGCAACTGCTGGACCTGGAGCCACTAATCTAGTCTCAGGTGTTGCAACAGCTAATAGCGAGAGTGCGCCACTTATTGCAATAACCGGGCAAATGGATAGCCGAACTACGTTTAAACCTTCTCATCAGGTAATTGATTCTGAAACTTTATTTGAACCAATTACTAAATGGAGCATTGATTTACGTAATGTTGAAACAATTGGTAGTGTGTTTGATATAGCATATCAAACAACTATTAGCGGACATCATGGTGCAACGCATATTGCAATTGCTACCGATTTACTTAAAACGCCAGTAAATACAGTTATGCCCTTAACAACGATGGCAAAAACTCATTATAGTTGTGCTGATTTATCAAGTATTCATCAAGCACTGCAATTATTATCTTCAGCCAAGCATCCTCTAATAATTATTGGTGGAGGAGCTGCTGATAATGAAATTGCTCTCCAAATTCATAAACTAGTGGCTAAAAGCCAAATTCCAGTGGTGTGCACTTTTGAGGGCGCTGGTACTATTAATAAAGAATTGTTACCTAAATTTATGGGTAGATTAGGACTTTTTCAAAATCAGCCGTGTAATAAATTAATTAAGGTAGCCGATGTGATTTTAGCCATTGGCTACAATATTCCAGAGCTTGACCCCTATACCTGGAATAGGAATAATAATAATCAGATTATTCATGCGCATACTTATGAAGCAATTGTTGATAGCGGCTATCGTCCAACTGTGCAACTGGTAGGTGATATTAAAGCTTCTCTAGAA
>JAGOUD010000213.1 GCA_018061465.1 Burkholderiales bacterium | reverse complement strand
AATTCAATATAACCCCGTTTAGTCGCTTCCTTCACAGCTGGACTATCCGACTTCATAGCTAACTCTCTACTTTCATCTGCGGATTGAGCTTTATCTGCACTTTCCTCAAGCCGATCATTTTTTATACCTATATCTTGAATATAGGTCTCCACACCTGCAAGTGAGTTATATAGCTTATCTAAACCAATTTCGCTATCATTAATTTGAATGGACTCATAACTACCAAAAAAGCTTTGAGCCTTCTTTACAAGGTTTTCTATACATTTATCAACAACACTATTATTTATGGTTTTATAGGCACTAAAAAAGTAATTTTTTATTTCTGCCATAGTACCACGATATGTAGCAGATTGATAATCATGAAACTTAGCTTCGTCACCGATTGTGCCTATGTTTACCCTTTCTAATATAGAGTTACAATTGTTCTGTTGAGTTATTACCTCCTCTTCACTGATGTGGCTGTCTAGTTTGGCAACCATAACTGATTTTAATGCATTCTGAAACCCTTGTTCATTGGTGAACACAAATTCTTTCAGCGCCTTACAAGCTGTACGAGTAACCATACCACGCCAATTGCCAAAAAAACTGGCTACCCCATCAGTTCCGCTATGGCGATGCACTGCAGACATAGTAAATAATTTTACCAATGATTCTGAACAAAACGGCGAACTTGAACTTCTTTCACCATCAGTTTTAAAAAAAGTCTGCATTTGATCTACACTAGTCATATTCTCATATCCCTGCAGACCACCATTGCCATGAAATAAAAACGCCACCAATCTATTTCGACATTCTTCACTTTCCGGAGTACTACCTTGTATAAAACATAAGTCTTTATAAAATTTGAATATTTCAACTACGGCATCAACATCACTATTAAAACCAAGATCTTTCTTATAGAACCCATTCCCAACTAAATCCAGCATCTTAACAATTAATTTATCTAATAACTCATCCGGTGTAACATCAACTCCCAAATGTTGTGCACCATTTTTTAAAACATCTTCAGCCCATTGTGCAGTGCCAGCATCATGTTTAAGCAGTATATTTTTTACCCTAGTTCTATCACGCAAATCAATTGTATGCCCTGGGGTAATATCCAGATTGGAACAACTAGCTATAATCTCGCGCATAGCCACACATTTATCCAGGCATGCTTTCTTATCTACTTTCCCCACATCCAGAACAGCAGCTTTTTCAGCTTTAATAGCTGAAGCATTTCCTTTTGTTTCTATCAACTTAGTTGCCCAATTGGTAAATATAGCTTTCTTATATTGAATTGGTGTCGCCATTTGCCCATCCTTTTAAAATTTCATTATTCATTTGGTTTAAAACCAATCCTTAAATTTTTTTATTTTCAGAAAAATAAATTCTGGTAATAAATTTTTAGCAATTTCTTGTTTAATTAATTTATATTTTTCCCCACCCATAGCATTTTTCACTATTTAATGAAACCCACCTGCCCAACTGCTACATGTTCAATATTTTAAACTAAATGAAGAAATAAATTTTTCCCTTATTGGGTGGTGAGCACCTCATATAGTTAAGCCTAGACTAGATCATTTTTACCTAACCATTGCCAAGAGTGCCTTAACTACTAGCAACCTCAGCCAGACCCTGAAATTTACAACTAAAAACCACAGGCTAATATTCCCTAAAACCTTATCTTTTTTTCAAATTTTGTACGTGATTGAGGACAGAAACCGTGTTTTTTAGATTCACTATTTCGTGAATCCGCAGATAATCAACCTGATTGATTAATAGCCCAGTAATTAAGTTGGTTGCTTCATCGCGTTCATTAGGTTCCAGGGGTAACACATGTTTAATAAATGATTTACGTGAATGTCCAAGAAGAATAGCAACTTCAAGATTATTAAGAAAATGAATATTGTTAATTATATACCAAGCCTGAGCATTATTTTTGCCAAACCCAATACCCGGATCAAAAATTACTTTAGATAAATCAATATTATTCTCATCGAATTGGTAGGCTTTATTTATCCACCACTTAGATAAATAACTAATGGGGTTGGTATGCACATCCAGTATATGTTCATACGAAGCTGGTACACTTAGGCTATGCATCGCTATATACTGCTTCCCCGACTCAATACATCCTTTTACCACATCAATGGGCAAATTACCTGAAACGTCATTAATAAAATCAATGTTCTTATCATTTAACCATAATACAGTCTCCTTATGATAAGTATCAATACTTACTAAGAAATTGTGCGTTATTTTTAGCTTCTCTAATATACTTAACAGTGGAGTTAATTGTCTAATTTCTTCTTCAAAGGTTAATTTAGTGGCGCCAGGTCTGGTTGATTCAACTCCAATATCAACAACTGCTGCCCCGTGGGCGATTAATTCCAGAATACGTTGTTCAGCATGTGCTAGAGTATTATATGTGCCACCATCAGAAAATGAATCAGCCGTGTAATTTAAAATAGCAAATATTTCCCCCAAGCCTTCAAAAGTCCGCCTAATCGCTAACCCAGTGGGACTTATCCATACTCTACCATTTTCTATATGATTTGAATGGCTTTCATATCTAATAAATTCCACACTTTGCTCAATCTCACTCTTTGCCCATTCGAACAATTCATGTTCGACAATAGTTAATTGTGGCAAATGTAGCCCAACCATTTCATTAGGACTAGCAATTAAGATATATCTCATTAAATTTAACTGATAAATTGAAGACAATTTATACTCTTTTATTTGCCGTAACAGCGCTCTCACATCTTTTTTATACCTAAACTTAACCAAGGCAAAATTCATCATCACTACCCCTCCTCTAAGATAAAAAATAAACAGTACGTACATTAGGATTTTTTTATCAGGTTCGACCAAATCCAGGATTCAAAGACAATGAGTATATTCTAACTTTGTTAAAATAGAATCTGAACCTATTTCCAGCTCATCCACTAATTCTCTAATAGTTTTATTTAGTCCTGGGTGCACCCAATTTGGTGCAATATCTTGCAAGGGAACCAATACAAAATCCCGCAAATGCGCTCTTTGGTGGGGAATAATCAAAAAATTACGGGTATAAATTAAATTGGCATATAAAATTAAATCAATATCAATAATCCGCGGTCCATTAGGCATAATTTCAGCCTTACCCATTAATTTTTCTATAAATTTAATTTTACCCAGTAACTGCTCCGGACTTAAGGGAGTATAACCCGTAATTGCCGTATTATAAAAATTACGCTGATTAACATAGCCCACAGGACGAGTTTCATAAAA
>JAGOUD010000047.1 GCA_018061465.1 Burkholderiales bacterium | reverse complement strand
CGTATGTACTAACCCCGTACCAGCATCAGTAGTTACGTGCTCCCCCATAATTAATGGTACTACTCTATCATAAAATGGATGATTAAACATTAATCCTTCCAGATCCTGGCCTTTACTAGTAGCAATTATTTCATAGGTGCCATGTTCAACTACATCTTGGGGTAATACAATCTTGATTAAATCATTAGCTACAATTAAATATTCTTCAGCAACCTTTACTAAAGCATATTCAATTTCAGCGCCTAAACAAATGGCGCGATTAGCTGGCAATGTCCATGGAGTAGTAGTCCAAATAAGAGCATAGGTATTTTTAAATGTGTCATTTAATTTAAAAGTATTGGTTATAGTATCAAACTTTAATAATGACTCAATTATAGTAGGAGTATTTGTGCCTCTAGAAACCTCGCTATTTTTTTTATTCCCTGTTATACTAAGGGCAAATTTTACATAAACCGCTTGCGATTCTTTATCTTGATATTCTACTTCAGCCTCAGCAAGCGCTGATTGACACTCAATACACCAATGCACAGGTTTTACACCGCGATAAATATAACCGTTTTTATAAATTTCACCTAATGCACATACAATATTAGCTTCAGTCACATAATCCATAGTACGATATGGGTTATTCCAATCGCCTAATATTCCTAGCCGAATAAAATCAGCTTTTTGGAGCTCTATTTGTTGAGCAGCATACTCTCGGCATTTATCTCGAAACTGTTTCGGCGGTAAATTTTTACCAAATTGTTTTTCAATGTTTAGTTCAATTGGTAGACCATGACAATCCCAACCTGGAATAAATGGTGCATCAAACCCATCCAGGGTTTTAAATCTAATAATTATATCTTTTAAAATTTTATTTGAAGCATGCCCAATATGCAGTTGTCCATTAGCATAAGGGGGACCATCATGTAAAATAAATTTCTGCCGATTTTTACATTTTTGGCGGATCTGTTGATAACGCTGTTGTTTCGTCCATTTCTCAAGCATAAGCGGTTCACGTTTAGTTAAGTCGCCCCGCATTGGAAACGGTGTTTCCAATAAATTTATTGTATTTTTATAATCCATTCTTATCCTGAGAAAACAATTTTTTAAAGTAATTTTTTGCATAATCCATATCCTTATGGATCTGCGCAAATAAACTGGCTAAGTCATCAAATTTTTGCTCTTTCCGCACAAATTCTAGAATTTCAACCGTTGCAATTTTACCATATAAATTTAGGTCCACATCTAATAAATGAGCTTCTAGTTTAAAAACATCTAAATCATTAGTCGTTGGGTTTTTACCAATACTAGCAACAGCATTGTACCTTATATTATTAATATATACATTAACTACATAAATTCCCCAAAGAGCTAACCTATTTCTGCCTAGAGTTAAATTAATTGTTGGCACACCAAACTTACGCCCCATTTTATTCCCATGCACTATCCGTGAAGTATAATGTAAATTATGTCCTAAGTATTGGCGTATTGAATCTAAATCATTATTATGAGCGAAATTTCTAACTATGGAACTTGACACACGCATACCTTTTATTACTACCGGATCAACCATAGTGCATTCAATACCATGCTCTATTAAATCAATACTTGAACCAAGCCCATTTTTACCAAATTTAAAATCATGCCCAAATACTGCTTCCGCAACATTTAGTTCCCGTTGAAGTACATTTTGAATAAATTGTGCTGGGGTTAAATTAGCTATAGCACTATTAAAATGAACAACTATTAATTCGTCAATGAGATTATTGAGCAAATAGAATTTATCGCGCAGCAGACTTAACCGTGGCAAACGCTGTTGCTGCTTTTGATCGGAAAAATATTCTCGTGGCAATGGTTCAAAAGTTATTGCAATTCTGCGATAATTTTTTCTTGCAGCGATTTTATTTAATATAGCAAATAGCTGCTGATGACCTATGTGAACCCCATCAAAATTGCCAATTGCCACCACTGCTTTTTGTACATAATTTAATGGGATGTTTACTACTATCCTATTCATCGCTATTAACTTGTGGCGCCTCGCCACACTCAGCTAATCCATCCTCCGGACTATAATATGCACTATGAATACATCCTCCATAAGCATCACGTACCAGATCACCATAAAAAGTATATAAATAACCTGGAGTGCGTTCTTCAGCAAAAGCTGTTGTCATGAACCCCAAGATCAATAATACAATTAACTTTTTCTTCATTATTATGCTCCAAGTATTAACATTTAGTTACAAATAGCATATAGCTTGTCTTTGAACTCCGGATTTTTTATGTCTGAGGGGAAATTTATACCAAAGACATTAAAAATTCCCATTCTGTTTTGCTAACTGTACTAACAGAGAGCCGGTTTCCTTTTTTTAGCACCTGCATATTAGCTAATTCAGGATAAGTTCTCAATTTCTCAATAGATAAATAATTAATTTTTTTAACTAACTGCACATCAACACACCACCATCGCGGATTTAAGCTGGTGGAATTTATATCATAATATTCACTTGCTGGGTTAAATTGATAGCTATCTGGATGGGCAGAACCTACAACTTTGACTATGCCATAAATACCAGGATTTTTACAAGAAGAATGCCAAAATAACCCCAGATCTCCATCTTGCATAATATCACGCATAAAATTGCGTGCCTGATAATTTCTCACCCCAAACCATTCGACCGTTTGATTAGGCAGCAGGGCTAAATCATCAATACTCAATTCTGAAGGTTCTGATTTCATTAACCAGTAGTGCATCTATTGCTACCTAAAAACATTTAATTACAAGGGTGATTATACCAGAAATTTATTCAATATACTCATCGTCTTTGAGTATTAACATTTAACCAGCTTTCAATTATGAACAGTATATATCCAACTATTACACTATTTAAATGCCCAAAATTTGCTAATCAAAAATGTCAACAGCGGAGTAATTATAGTTGGTAATATTGCCCAATGTGGATCTAATAAAAATATCTTAGTCATTACTCTAACCCCAATTACATTAAAGCATAATCCAAAAATCGAGGTGGCTAAAAAACGTACAAATTCTTTATGCGAAAACTTATGTTTCCGTTTAAAGGTAAAGCGTACATGCCCGAAATAGGCAACTATCATGCCCGCAAAATTACCTAAAATCATCGCAACTGATGGAAATATATGCCCACTAATCGCCATAAAATATACTATTGTTTGGGTTATCCAAGCGCCACCACCCACACAACCATAAGTTAAAATTTGTAATGCATGCCGTCTATGGATTTTTTTAATTATTTTCTTCATTTTAAAATTGGAAAACCTTTCTTATGGTACACTAATAATAGTGAAACTGCTGCTGGAGTAATCCCCGAAATACGCGAAGCTTGCCCAATAGTTCCTGGTTTAAATTTACTAAGTTTTTGAACTACTTCGGCAGATAATCCACTAATTTGGGTATAATCTACGTTATAACTAATTTTAATGTCATCCAAATAAGCGTGCCGCCCTACTTCTTCAAGCTGCCGCTTAATATATCCAGAATATTTAATCTGAATTTCTACCTGTTCGGCAATACGCTCATCATCCGATACCAGTGCACTAAATTTATTAAATTTTTCTAAATCGGTATAATGTACTTCAGGGCGTTTTAATATATCATGTAATGAATACTCACGCTCCAACTCTTTACCTAATAGTGTCGTAGCCGCATTTTGATCTAACACTCCAGGATGAATCCAAACTGTTTTTAAGCGCTCTATTTCTGCAAATATTATATCGCGTTTATAACAGTATAAATCCCATTGTTCATCACCAACCACTCCCAAAGTTCGCCCAATCTCAGTTAACCGTAAATCAGCATTATCTTCCCGCAATTGTAGTCGATATTCAGCCCGAGAGGTAAACATGCGGTATGGTTCAGTCACCCCTTTGGTGATTAAGTCATCAACTAATACCCCCAAATAAGCTTGATCCCGCTTAGGGCACCATGCTTCTTTTTCTTGCACTAGTAAGCCCGCATTTATTCCAGCAAGTATTCCTTGAGCCGCAGCTTCTTCATAACCTGTTGTACCATTAATTTGACCAGCAAAAAATAAGCCGCCAATTTGTTTAGATTCTAAACTCGATTTTAATGCGGTAGGATTAAAGTAATCATATTCAATTGCATAGCCTGGACGCAAAATATGCGCATTCTCCAAACCTTTTATAGAACGGATTAAATCCAATTGCACATCAAATGGCAATGAGGTTGAAATGCCATTGGGATAAAATTCATTTGTAGTTAATCCTTCCGGTTCCAGAAAAATTTGATGAGCTTCTTTAGCAGCAAAACGATGAATTTTATCTTCAATTGATGGGCAATAGCGTGGACCAACGCCCTCAATTACTCCAGTAAAAAGCGGCGAACGATTTAAGCCTTTCCTGATTATGTCATGGGTTTGCAAATTAGTATGCGTAATCCAGCAGGATAATTGACGTGGATGAAATTCCCGTCGCCCACGAAAAGAAAAAATAGGCACGGGATTATCCCCTGGCTGTTCTTGTATAATTCCAAAATTAATAGTTCTACCATCGATTCGCGGCGGAGTTCCAGTTTTTAAACGATCAACTGGTAACTGATATTCACGAAGTTTTTGTGAGAGCATCGCTGAGGCTGGATCTCCAGCTCTACCTCCTGTATAATTATCTAACCCAATATGAATTTTACCGCCCAAAAATGTGCCATTGGTCAAAATAACAGTTTTAGCTTTAAAAATAACACCACCTTGAGTTATTACTCCAGTAACCTGATCTTGATGAATAATTAAGTCATCTACTGCTTGCTGAAACAGAGTTAAATTAGGCTGATTTTCAAGAGTTTTTCTGATGAAAGCTTTATACAATAAGCGATCTGCTTGTGCACGAGTTGCGCGTACTGCCGCCCCCTTGCTTGAGTTTAAAGTGCGAAATTGTATTCCAGCATAATCGGCAGCTAATGCCATTATACCGCCTAGAGCATCTACTTCCTTAACTAAATGCCCCTTACCAATTCCACCAATTGAAGGATTACACGACATTTGCCCCAAAGTTTCAATATTATGGGTAATTAATAAGGTCTCCAAACCCATCCGACTAGAAGCTAAACAAGCTTCAGTTCCTGCATGACCGCCCCCCACCACTATTACATCAAATTGCTTATCAAATAACACAGTTAAATTTTCTCAAAAATACACCCCATTCAATCATATTCACGCACCGATGGTGTTTACAATATACCAAAATATGTTTGCAAAATACCGCATGCTGCAAGTTTATCTAATTTATCTTTTTGTTTCATGCCATAGACTGCCTGCTCACATAACTGATCACCAGCAATACTTGAGGTATAGTCTTCATTAATAAAATTTACTGGGAGTTTAAAATTATGCACTAATCGGTTGCGAAATTTGAGTATACTATCAATTAACGGCTGTTTATCAAGTGATTCGCCTGGCATACCCACAACTAATAATACCGGACGCCATTCCTCAATCAATTTAGCAATTTTAGCTAATTTGTCAAACTTATTATGTCCGCTGATAGTCGTTAATGGATGCGGGATTTTAAGCAAGGTATTACCAATTGCCACACCAATTCGCGCTTGCCCAAAGTCAAACGCCATAATATAACCAGTTAGGTTAGGCAAATACAACACCGCTATACAATTGTCCTAAATTTTTTATTCCCAATAACCGCAATGCCTCATTATAGCGATTTGCAGGATCAACTTCAAAAATTAAACCAGCATCAGCTTTAACTACCAACCAATCATTGCGTAAAATTTCACATTCAAGTTGCATAGCCGACCATGAAGAATAACCAACAGCCACAAATAAATCATTTTTATAGTCGCTCATAGCAATTTTATTCAAGACTTTTTTATCATTAGTTAAATCAAATAATTTATTATTATCGGCAACAGTTCTATATAATACAAAACCATTATCGCCGCTGACGGGACCACCTAAATAAAGGTTATTTCGAGTCCACTGGGGGTGATATTTAGAAAAATCTACATTTTTAAAAGCATTTTTTAAAGTTCTAGCTAACGGCTTATTAATAATAACCCCTACCGTACCATTATTTGAAACATGCTCGGTAAGATAAACTACACTACCGGCAAACATGTCATTAGTTTGATTTGGCATTGCCACTAAAAAATGATTAGTTAAACTTGTCATTTAATCTCTACCTTACTAAAAATAATAAATTCATTATCTCGCGCATATAACTCATCATTTTACCATATTTATGCATAATCAATCAAATTTACTTCAACCATAGTGGAAACTCCTTTTTCCTGCATGGTTACGCCGACTAACTGATTAGCTATTTCCATAGTTAAGCGATTATGCGAAATATATACAAATTGGGTATTAGTAGATAATTCGCGTACTAAATTACAAAAGCGCATAGTGTTAGCATCATCTAATGGGGCATCAACCTCATCTAACATGCAAAATGGTGCTGGGTTAAGGTTAAAAAATGCAAACACTAAACTCATAGCAGTGAGAGCTTTTTCACCGCCAGAGAGTAAATGCAAAGAAGTATTTTTCTTGCCCAATGGTTCGGCATAAATTTGTAACCCAGCAGTTAAAATATCATTGTCTGTTGCTATTAATTTAGCTATACCCCCACCAAATAAAATTTTAAAATAATGATTAAAATTTTCATTGACTTTAGTGTAAGTATCATTTAGCAATTTACGGCTCTCACCATCAATTTGGCGAATAGCTGATTCTAAAGCATTGTTCGCTGCTTGCAAATCTTCAATTTGCATAATCAGAGTGTCAAATTTCTGTTGCACTTCCTGCAAATCTTCAATGGCTTTTAAATTTACCAACCCTAAGCGTTCAATTTCTTCACGCAATGTAACTATTTGAGCATTTATATTCGATAAATTTAAACTGCCGCCTTCACCCATAACCCGCGCTTTTACCGCTTCCATTATATGGTTATCAACTGCTAAATTTTCAATATTCTCCTCTAAATTTTTAATTGATAATATCTGCTCTTGCTGTAACAAGCGTGATTCATTCAATTTTTTGGACAAATTTTCTCGAGTATGAAGAAGCTTAGTTTTATCTGTGCGGGTAGTTTGTAATTCATGACTTAAATGCTGCAATACCACATTTCGTTCTTCGATACTTTCAACTAATTGAGTAATTTGCTCCTGAATTAGTTCTATTTCATTAACTTCGGTAGCATCGTGTAGATTTTGTTGGTTTTGTTTAATGTCACTGAGTCTAAATTCTAAACGTGTGCGCGAAGAGTTTTTATCTTCAAGTTGCTCTGTGGTAGAAGTTAACTGTAATAACAATAACTCTCGCTCTAAATTTGACTGATTTAATTGTTGCATAACTTGTTCAAATTCAGTTTTAACCGCAATGTAATGATCTTCAATTTGACCATGCTGTGCCTTAGCATTAGTTTCCTTAGCCTCTATTTCTTTAAGCACAAGCTGCACTTTCTCTCTTTGACACTCTAATTCTTGCTGCTCATGCTTAATATAATCAATTTCTTTATCCAATACACCCAATTCATCATTAATTTTCTGATAATGGCGCACACTGTGCAAATAAGTTTGCTCTTTTTGCACTAATTCAAGCTGCAACTTATGTTTATGGCCTAATTGATGCTTATTTTTATGCTCAAGGATAGTTAATTCTTCATTTAATTTATCAATTTGGTTTAAAGTGTTTTTATATTGCTGCTCTTGCTGTTGCAACTCTATAGCTACTTTATCTAACTCAATAGTTAATTCACGTAAATGATTTTGCTGCTCTAAAACATGACTTTGCCCATAATTAGCATTAAATATTACATAATCTGGTGTTATTAAATGTCCATCCAAAGTAATAATCGAAGAATTGCTTTCTAACTGAATCAATTCAAATGCAGCATTAAAATCTTTAGCTACACGATAATTATTTAATATGCTATACAATGGCTGATATTTCCTATCTGCTATAGTTACATAAGCGGCTAAAGTATGTTCTTTTAACCTAATCATGGAAGAATCTTGGGCATTATTACCCAGCCACAAACAGGTTAATCCATCCGGATGTTTGAGTATTTGGGCTAAATCATCAATTACAAAACCCGATAATACATCCCTTAAAGCAACCTCAACTGCAACTTCATAACCGGCTTTAACCTGAATATTTTGCCACAATAAGGTTACACCATTAGCATTTGCCACAATGTGTTCTAAATTTTCAGTTCTACTAGATTGCTGCAACAATTTTTCTAAAGTAGAAACTTTAGCCCTTAAGCTCGAAATTTCGGTATTATATTTATGAACACTATTTAGTTGGCTAGCTTTAACCACTTCAAGTTCAGCCTTAGTCTGACGTTTATCTTCAAGCATACAACTCATGTCTTGTTCTATAATTTCCATTTGTAAAATATCTTCTTTAAGAAGAATATAATCTTGCTCTAAATCTAGAGTATTGTGGGGAAGTTCTTGCTTTAATTTGCCCTGACGGGTTATCATAGTATTTAGCTGCTGTTCCTTATAGCGATAGCTATTACTTACTAAATCTATCTCATGTTTTAATTTAGCAATTTGGGTAGCTAATTGCGTTAAATTGGTCATCGATTGTTGATAGTTGTATTCAATGTTGGCGAGATTAAATTTTTCTTTTGCTATTTTTTGTTCAGTAATGCATTTAGCGTTTAATTCTAATTTAGCTTGAACATCAACTAAAGTAGCTTGGGCATTGGCTAAATCTAACTTGAGCATAGTTAATTGTTCATTTACCTCACTTTCCTCAATACCCAATTTTTTATGGCTTTCACATTTATACTTATGCCGTTCTTCAAGACGCGCCAATTGTGCACGTAATTGGTTAAAACTCTGATTCAATTGGCTCACTTGCTGCTCTTCTTGATATTTTTGTTGCTGCTTCTGCATTAAAACCTGTTCAATTACTTGATCATCATGTACAGCATTTTCCAACAATTTTTGGTTATTTTCAATATCAGCATTAATTGCAACTAAAGCTTTTTGTAATTTATTAATTTTCATAACCAGTTGAATTAGCTGCAATTCTTTCAGAGTAGCATTTAGCCTCTGGTACTCTAGGGCAGCTTGTGCCTGGGTAGATAAGGTCTCTATATTACCGCTAAGTTGGAGTTTCACATCCTCCAACCGGGTTAAATTCTCACGTGCTGCCTCTAAATGCGACAATGTTTCCCGACGCTTTTCACGATATTTAGAAACTCCAGCAGCTTCTTCTAAATATAAACGTAATTCCTCAGGTTTAGCATCAATAATTCGCCCAATCATACCTTGTTCAATTACCGCATAACCCTTACTTCCGACGCCAGTACCCAGAAATAACTCAATAATATCTTTGCGGCGTACCACTTGGTTATTAATTGAATATACAGAATCTCCAGCACGACTAACCAGACGTTTAATTGAAATTTCATCAAATGTACTCCAGGCATTGGATACAACTTTCTGCTGGTTATCAAAGATTAATTCAACACTAGCACGCGATACAGCTTTACGATTGATCGAACCATTGAAGATAACATCATGCATTGATTCGCCACGTAATTGTTTAGCTGAAGATTCTCCAAGCACCCATCTAACCGCATCAATAATATTTGACTTACCACAACCATTTGGTCCTACAATACCCACTAGCTGACCTTTAATATCAATTGTAGTATGTTCAACAAATGATTTGAATCCGGATAACTTAATTTGCGCTAATTTCACTCAATAACCTGCGTAATAATCTCAATTAACAAGGGGAGCATTTTAACATACTCTCAAATACCTACTGGCTATCATATTTATAATTGCTATCGTTAATTCAATATAGATTATGTTATAATAGCGGTCATTTTGATATTAATGAGGAACAAAGTTATGGGTTGCCCAAAATGTAATGGTGTCAATATTATTAAGGATGGAATAGTAAAAAATAAACAACGATATTTATGTAAATTATGCAATTATCGTTATACAGTATTCCAACATAGCACAAGTAAATCCGCAGATATAAAGCGTCAGGCATTAGAATTATATTTGGAAGGGCTTAACTTTAGGGCAATAGGTAGATTTTTACGAGTTAGTCATGTTGCGGTCTACAACTGGATCAAATCATTTGTAGAAAATTTAGATGATCCCAAATATAACTCTCCCGTTAAAATAATAGAGTTAGATGAAATGCACAGCTATATCGGATCAAAGAAAAATATTACTGGATATGGATTGCTGCTGATGGATATTGGAAAAGATTCCTCGACTGCTTATTGGGTTCGCGGGGAACTGCAAAAAAACTCTGGAGTTCAGTCAGAAAGTACGCTTATACCGGAACCAGACAACTTAATTACGGTATAATAACGGAAGCTATTATTGAATAGTGATAACGCTATTTAAATTAATGAGGAAATTTTCAACATGCAACGAACTAATTATTGCGGCTTAATCAATGAAGAATATGTAAATCAACCAGTGATAGTTAAAGGGTGGGTACATAAACGGCGCGACTTAGGCGGCTTAATTTTTTTTGATCTCCGTGACCGTGAAGGAATTCTGCAAATTATAGTTGAACCAGATAGCCATTGCTTTAATCATGCCATTGAGATTAAGCATGAATATGTAATTGAAATACATGGGATAGTACGGCTGCGCCCTAATCCTAACCCTGACTTAAAAACCGGCATGGTAGAAGTTGTAGCCCACTCAGTAATAATATTAAATTCTGCCTCTAATTTACCGATCTTAATAGATGATGCAACCACCAGTGAAGCTAATCGTATGACTCATCGAATAATTGATTTACGCAGCCAAAAAATGCAAAAGAATATTATGTTACGCTATAAGTTAACCAAAGCTATGCGTAATTTTTTAGATGAGCATGGTTTTATGGATATTGAAACTCCATTTTTAACTCTTTCCACTCCTGGAGGAGCACGTGATTTTTTAGTTCCATCCCGCATGCATAAAGGTAAATTTTATGCCCTTCCGCAATCACCACAACTATTTAAACAATTGTTCATGATAGCCGGATTTGACCGCTATTACCAAATAGTGCGTTGTTTTCGTGATGAAGAATTACGCGCTGATAGGCAACCAGAATTTACTCAAGTAGATATTGAAACCTCATTTTTAAATGAAGAAGAGATCAGAGCTCTTAATGAAGACATGATACGTCAAGTATTTAAACAAGTTTTAGATGTTGAGCTTTCATCATTTCCTATAATGACGTATAAGGATGCTATGTATTATTATGGTTCAGATAAACCAGATCTACGTATAGCGCTTAAGTTTGTGGATTTTACCAACCAACTAAAAAATTGTAATTTTAGTATATTTAATGCTGCAGCAAATATGGCAAACGGACGAATTGCAGCACTAACTTTACCTGAGACAATTAATTTATCACGCAAAAACATTGAAGAATTAACCAAATTTGTTGGAATATATGGTGCTAGGGGTTTAGCATATATTAAAGTAAATGATCTTGCTAAACCATATAGCGAAGGATTACAATCACCACTGCTTAAATTTTTAACCGATACCGAATTAAAATTAATACTAGAATTAAGTTCAGCAATAAATGGAAGTACCATATTAATAATTGCCGATAAAGAAAAAATTGTTAACGAGGCTCTAGGTGCCTTACGGCTGAAACTAGGTCATGAAAATGGCTTAGTTGCGAATGAATGGAAGCCACTGTGGGTAATAGATTTTCCAATGTTTGAATATGATGAGGCTAGTAATCAATACATACCAGCTCATCATGCTTTTACTGCTCCTAAAGATGAACATGTAGATTTATTAACGGCAAATCCAGCGGTATGTTTAGCTAAAGCTTATGATATGGTATTAAATGGTTCGGAAATTGGTGGAGGATCTGTTAGAATTCATCGTGCAGAAATTCAAAGAAAAGTATTTGCTGCTATGAATTTAACCCTTGAGGCAGCACAACAAAAATTTGGGTATTTACTGGATAATTTGCAACTTGGAGCACCACCTCATGGGGGAATTGCCTTTGGCCTGGACCGTATTGCAGCAATTATGTGTGGGGCTGATTCAATTCGTGAGGTAATCGCTCTACCTAAGACCACAACTGGTCAATGTTTACTTACTAATGCTCCCAATGTGGTGGAAGATAAGCAGTTAACCGAACTAGGAATAAAAATATAGCTCTTGATTATAAATTTAGGAATTACTGCTGCAGCTACACTAATTTTTTTAATTAGATTACCTTTAGCATTTTATGC
>JAGOUD010000212.1 GCA_018061465.1 Burkholderiales bacterium | reverse complement strand
CAATCTATAATACCTTACACCCAGGCTAATTAGATTCACTAACCCACTGCTCAAATGAATTGTTTTTATTCGCATTATCTATCTCCTTTGTTGCTTTAATTCAAAAAATCCAGTTTGACATGCAGTTTCAGTCAATCCATGGCTATTTTCCAACAACTAAAATTATTTAAATCAAGATAAATTAAATCCGCACGATAACCAGATTTAATTCTTCCTATTATATCATCTACTTTCATTACTACTGCGGGAATGGTACTTGCCATAGCTAAACTATTTGCTAAACTTAAATTACACTCTTTAATACAATATTCCAACGCTTTATTCATAGTAAGGTAAGCGCCGCCTAAAGTTCCATCTTGAGTAATACATTCACCATTCCTAACATACAAGGTCTGCCCACATATTTGAAATGTATCTAAATTAGTGCCGCTTGGAGTAACTGCATCAGTTACTAAATACACCTGGTCCGGTTTTAATTTAGTTAAAATATTTATGTTAGCTGCAGCTACATGTAAGCCATCGGCAATTACTCCGGTATAAATATCACTATTTAAAATCGCTCCAATTACTCCAGGATTACGCGCAGTCAATCCACTCATAGCATTAAACATATGGGTTGCTGTACCTACCCCTAATTCTATGCTAGCTAAAACTTGCGCATGATTAGCATTGGAATGCCCGATTGCCACAATAATTTGCTCATCTAAGAGAAATTGTATTTGCGCTTGAGTAAATTCTTCCACTGCAATAGTCATTTTTATCGGAAAAAATCGCCTATACGCAGTTATCTGGCACAATAGCTCCATTGTTGGAGAAATAATTGATTGCTCTGGGTGAATACCGCGCTTGATTTTAGAAATAAACGGACCTTCTAAATGTATGCCAAGAA
The DNA here is from genome assembly GCA_018061465.1 of Burkholderiales bacterium. Lineage (GTDB taxonomy): Bacteria > Pseudomonadota > Gammaproteobacteria > Burkholderiales > UBA11063 > Aquella. Next base: position 2,380 of record JAGOUD010000212.1, on the reverse strand, counting down.
CCCCACGCTTATTCCCAAATTTTAAAAACCATTGTTTAACCACTGCCAGTGCTTTTAACACATCTTTAAAATCACAACTAATTAAAGTGGGTAAAAAACTGGTAGTACCAAATTTTAACCAAGTTTGGTACATAATTTCAAGAGTATTGAGACTTATTTGTTCATTAAACAACACTCCACCGCAACCATTAACCTGAAGATCAATAAATCCGGAAGTAATTACTCCCTCACCGAGATTAGTTATAATAGGATTTACACTACTATTATTGAATATATTACTCCTACTAGTTTGCTTATTGGGTAGAGGGTAATCAACAATACCATGAATAAACCCATTATCTACTAATACTACTTTGTTTTCTAATAAAGCGCTGCCATCAAAAATATATTTGCTTGTAAAAGCTTGCATTAGGGCTGCCTAAGTATTATAGAGCGACAATTCGTCATAATTTAAGTTTAGCCATAGCTTTATCTGCCACTGATAAAGTATGTTCAATTATAGCGCTAGTATGTTGACTGCATACGAAGCCCGCTTCAAACATTGAAGGTGCAAAATAAACTCCGTTATCCAGCATTGAATGAAAAAACTGTTGGAATTGATTGAGGGGTGCTTGCTGCATCTGGACAAAGTTTTGTGGTAGTGTTTCTTTAAAATAAAAGCCAAACATTCCACCAATATAATCAGCACAAAATGGAATACCATGCTTGTTAGCTATCTCTTGTAGCCCATCAGTTAAATGTTTACTACTTTGGTTAATCCGGGTATAGAACCCAGGTTCTTGAATTAGTTCTAAGGTTGCCAACCCACAAGTAACTGCAATTGGGTTCCCGGATAAAGTACCTGCTTGATAGACTGTCCCTAGTGGCGATAAACAATCCATTATTTCAGACTTGCCGCCAAATGCAGCCAACGGCATGCCACCGCCCACAACTTTACCCAAAATAGTTAAATCCGGATTGGTATTTAATAATTCCTGTGCACCACCTAATGTCACGCGAAAACCAGTCATTACTTCATCAAAAATCAATACACTATTATGTTTGGTACATAGTTCACGTAATGTAGCAATAAATAGAGCAGTTGGGCGTACCAAATTCATGTTGCCCGCAAATGGTTCTAAAATTACTGCGGCTATATCATTTGGATATTTAATAAATGCCTGATGCAGTTCTTCAACATCATTATATTCTAAAACCAGAGTATGTTCCACACTGGCTTTAGTTACTCCACTACTACTGGGAGTACCAAAAGTAGCTAAGCCAGAACCCGAGGCAACTAGTAAACTATCACTATGTCCATGATAGCAGCCATTAAATTTAATAATATATTTCTTACCGGTAAATCCTCGAGAAATACGAATTGCTGACATTACTGCCTCGGTGCCTGAACTAACCAAGCGTACTTTTTCTAAAGTAGGCATTAAACGATTAATTTGCTGTGCTAGATTTACTTCTAGTTCGGTAGGAGTACCATAAGAAAAACCATTGGCTAATGCTTGCTGCACTTGTTCTATTACATAAGCATTAGCATGCCCAACTATATTAGCTCCCCAGGAGCAAATATAGTCAATATATTGTTTATTTTCAATATCAGTTATATATGCCCCCTGGGCTTTTTTAGTAAAAAAGGGCACGCCACCTACTGCATTAAAAGATCTAACTGGTGAATTTACTCCACCAGGTATATATTGTTTAGCCCGTTCAAATACTATATTATTCATGTTTATACTTCCCTGTAGGTGCCTTACACCATATCTTTCACTAAATTAACATTATCACTATAATCAACAGTAATATCAACCACTACCGGACCATTACACGCAAGTGCTTCGTGTAACACTGGCAATAGTTGTTCACTAGAATTAACGGTTAGTCCAGTTACTCCAAAACTTTGAGCAAGTTTAGCAAAATCAATATTTGATTCAAATACTGCCGCAGTTGTCCGCTGATATTTTTTCATTTCTTGAATTTCAACCAGATTAAACGAATGATCTTTCCACACTAAATGCACGATAGGTAATTGCAACTTGGCAGCAGTAGCTAATTCCATAATACACATTAAAAATGACCCATCTCCTGATACCGATATAACTTTATGTTTGGGTCTTAGTAATGCAGCAGTAATAGCAAATGGCAGTGAAACTCCCATAGTCTGGAAACCCATGCTACTTAAAAAATAACGGGGACGATAAGTAACGTAGTGTTCACTCATCCAATATTGATGGCTACCCACATCAGTTACCACGGTATTATCTTCAGTTAATAATTGAGTTAGGGCATTAATAATATGGAGCGGATGTACTTTATCCGGTTTAACCGAATAATTAGTTAAGCGTGTCGTCAATTGGTTACGCACTGTATACTGTAATTGAATATATTG
>JAGOUD010000046.1 GCA_018061465.1 Burkholderiales bacterium | reverse complement strand
GTACTATCTACTGCTAAAGAATTTATTGGTGAATTGTCCACTTTACTAGTGCCCAACATTATCCAGGTATTGCCACCAGTTGCATATTTCCACACTATACCATTCGATGTACCGGCATAAAGATTACCGCTACTATCTCTAGTGGTGGCTGTTAGGTTATAGGCATTAATACTGGCAATAGATTCAGTTCCAGCCAGGACAGTGCCATTATTAAATACCAAGCCCTGAATTGTTCCAAATAATACCCCAGCTGGCGTAATGGTTAATGATTCAGAGGTAATTGTAGTATAACCGGGTGAACTAGCACTAAAAGTAGCACTTCCAGCACTAATCCCGGTTAAAATAACCGTACATTGATTATTAGGAGAATTTGCTAATAGAATGCATGTAGATGGGCTTTCACTCATAACAGAACTATTATTATTGATAATAGTTACGGTAATCAAGGCATTTGATTCAGAATTACCCACTAAAGCTACTGTTGCCGTAGTGGATTCCCCCATAGCAATAGTTGACTCTGCAAATGGAGATATAACTAATGTTCCAGCATTAGTATTAATTGCGGTACTTGATTCACAGCCTGTAAAAATACAGCAACTAGCTATAAAAATAATAGCCATAATTTTCAAATTAATTGACTTTACTTTAGTTAATACAGTCGTGGATAGAGGTAACATATTTACTCCATTTACTTTGAAAGTGAATTTTTTATACGTCAAGATTTTTAGCGCGTAAAGCATTAGTTTCAATAAAATCACGCCGTGGTTCAACATCATCACCCATTAAGGTGCTAAAAATATTGTCAGTGGAAATTGCATCTTCTACAGTAACTTTAAGTAAGCTGCGAGCACTGGGGTCCATAGTCGTATCCCAAAGTTGGGCAGCATTCATTTCACCCAAACCTTTATACCGTTGAATAGTTAAACCCTTCTTAATTTCTTGTAATAACCATTCCAAACCTTCACTGAAATTATTAACTAATTTGCTCGACTCTCCCCGCATTATCGTTAAATTAATCCCATTAATTTGGTCAACTGACTCATGTGCCTTAACTATTCTATAATAGTCGCTGCTTTCAGTAAAATATCCATCAATAGTAGTATGTACATGATTGCCATGCTCTATTCGCATAATTTTAATTTTATATTCTTGGCGAATATCGTCATAAAAAGTATCAAAAGTAATTTGTTCGTTAATAAGTTTTTGTTTTAATTGCTCAATAGCTAAATTAGTACTCGCTTCAGTTTTTAAATCTATCTTATCAATATGGAGTAAAGTATTTAAAATTATTTTATCCATAAAGCGGCTGTGTGACTCAATTACTTGCTGCGCTTTAAGGTAAATTTGAGAGGTTTTTTCTAATAACTCACCGGCTAACAAAGTAGTGCCATCAGCAACAAATTTAGCATTAATTAAAGCTAATTCAAGTAAAAATTGATTCATTGCCTCATCATCTTTGACATAGCGCTCATTTTTTCCTTGTTTAACTTTATATAATGGAGGTTGCGCAATATATACATGACCACGCTCAATTAATTCTGGCATTTGCCGGTAAAAGAAAGTAAGTAATAAGGTTCTAATATGTGCCCCATCCACGTCGGCATCTGTCATAATTATAATGCGATGGTATCTTAATTTATCTGGGTTATATTCATCTTTGCCAATGCCTGTACCCATGGCAGTAATTAGAGTAGCAACTTCCTGCGAAGACAGCATTTTTTCAAAGCGCGCTCGCTCAACATTTAAAATTTTTCCCTTTAACGGTAATATTGCCTGAAATTTACGATCACGACCTTGTTTGGCAGAACCTCCTGCAGAATCACCCTCAACTAAGTATAATTCGCACAACCGTGGATCTTTTTCTTGGCAATCGGCTAATTTACCAGGTAAACCCAATCCATCTAGAATTCCCTTACGACGGGTTAATTCCCGTGCTTTTCTGGCAGCTTCCCGTGCTCGTGCAGCATCAATTATTTTACCGCAAATAATTTTACTATCTTGCGGGTTTTCTAATAAATAAGTGCGTAATGCCTCACCTACTATCTCTTGTAATACGGGAGATACTTCGGAGGAAACTAGTTTGTCTTTTGTTTGCGATGAAAATTTTGGATCAGGTAATTTAACCGAAACAATACATGCTAAACCCTCACGCATATCATCACCACTGGTTGCTACTTTAGCTTTTTCCGCCAGTTTTTGTTCTTCAATATATTGATTTAAAGTTCTGGTCATTACTGTTCTTAAGGCTGATAAATGTGACCCGCCATCCCGCTGCGGGATATTGTTGGTAAAACATTGCACATTTTCTTGGTATGAATCGTTCCACTGCATGGCAACTTCAATACCCATGCCATCTTTTTCCCCATTACAATGAAAAATTGTTGGATGAAGTACCGTCTTATTACGGTTTACATAGCTTACAAATCCGGCAACTCCGCCAGAAAAAGCAAAATCTTCTTCTTTACCATCACGCTGATCAAGTAAAGTAATTTTCACCCCATTATTTAAAAAAGATAATTCGCGAATCCGCTTGGCTAGAATTTCATAATGATACTCAATATTTCCAAAAATTTCACTACTTGCCATAAACTGAACTTTAGTTCCGCTTTTATGATCAGCCTTGCCAATTAAAGCAAGAGGTGCTACCGTATCGCCGATCTTAAAATCAACTTCGTATTGATTGCCTTCGCGCCAAATAGTCAATTTTAACCAGTCAGATAGGGCATTTACTACCGATACCCCAACTCCATGTAACCCGCCAGAGATTTTATAGGAATTACTATCGAACTTACCTCCAGCATGTAGTACTGTCATAATTACTTCAGCTGCAGAACGACCTTCTTCGGTATGAATATCAGTTGGAATGCCACGCCCGTTATCTTCAACAGAAATAGAATTATCTTGATGGATGGTTACTTTTATATTATTACAGTGTCCGGCTAAAGCTTCATCTATGGCGTTATCTAATACCTCAAATACCATATGATGTAACCCAGAACCATCTGAAGTATCGCCAATGTACATACCCGGGCGTTTTCTAACTGCGTCAAGCCCTTTTAAAACTTTAATACTACTGCTATCGTAAGCTTGATTTGGAGTTTGTTCAGCCATTAGTAAAATATCCTTCTTTTATAATTCTATACCCATAGCCGTTGAAGAATTCAAATACTTTGAGTATATATGTGTTTATAAGCCATCAATTGTACTCTAATTTTCACCGCTTATGGAATAATTTAAAAATACTTGTAAATTAGATGGTAATTTTGCTTCTAATTCAAGTTTGACCTGAGTAATAGGGTGGATAAATTCTACACGATGGGCATGCAAAAACATTCGCTTGAAGCCATTTTTTATTAAAAGCCGATTATGTTCAAAATCACCATATTTATTATCCCCAACTATGGGGTATCCAATATATTGCAGATGTACCCTAATTTGATGGGTACGTCCAGTTTTTAAATCAGCATTAACTAAAGTATAATTAGCATAGTTTTGAACCACACTAAATATGGTATGTGCAAACTGACCATTGTCACGATCAACCCGAACTCGGCGCTCTCCATCAGGGGTTAAATATTTAAATAAGGGGGCTTTAATATTTCTGATAGAATCTTTCCATATTCCATGGGTTAGCGCCCAATAGTTTTTTTTAACTTGCCCGTTGCGAATTAATTCTTGTAATTCAACTAATGCACGTCGTTTTTTAGCTAGAATTAAAATACCAGAAGTATCCCGATCTAAGCGGTGAGCCAATTCAAGAAATTTAAGCTTATTATATGTTTGGCGTAATTGTTCAATTACACCAAAGCTAATTCCACTGCCGCCATGGCAAGCTACGCCATCGGGTTTATTGATTACTAAATAATAGTCATCTTCATAAATTATAGGAAAATGAGCTTTAGGAGCCATCTGCGGTGCTGTAGCTTTAGGTGTGGTTGTAATTGGAGGAATGCGAATTAATTCTCCTAATTGAACTTTATGATTAACCTCACATCTCTTTTTATTAATCCGCACCTCGCCATTGCGAATAATGCGGTAAATATGAGCTTTTGGCACGTCTTTTAATAAGCGCTTTAACAGGTTGTCTAAGCGCTGATTCTCGTCATTTTCGTTAACTAGGTGGAAATTAACACAATTTTTACTTAATATAGTTGTCATTTTAGTTTATAATAGCATCCTGGTAGGTAATATAGCATGATTGTAACGTAATTATATAACTAATTGCAAAAGATCAGTAAGACTATGTAATGATTATCTATAGGTAGCAGCTGTTTAAGATATGAGTTAAATGTGAAAAAGTAATATAATCTTAAATAGAACATATATAAAAATCTGTTTAAATCTTCCCACCGACAGCGAAGAGCATGAAAGTGGCTGTGGGTTTATAGTAGTTTATTGCAATAGTTGTGGCTATTCTTTAAAAATTTCTATAACCTAGCCTTAATTATAGCTTTTTTCGTGATGGTTAAAAGTTTTAAATAGGTTACAATAAAATTTATACCGATTTGTTGATTACTAAAATTTATGCTCATTACACGATTAATAAACTTGGGTGTTTTGATTTAATTATGCACTGTTCAAAGAAATTGTGAGAATTGTGCCGGAAGTATGATATTGCAATTAATTTTTATAACATAACAACAGTTTAAAAGAATGGTTAATCTATAAAATCGGTACTTTAATAAAAGGTACGTAAATGAAAAGAATGTTATTTAATGCGACTTATCAAGAGGAATTGAGAGTTGCTGCCGTTGAAGGCAAAAAGTTAATAAATTTTGATATTGAAACAACTAGTAAAACTCAACGCCGTGGGAATATCTATAAAGGAATTATTACCCGAGTTGAAGCATCATTAGAAGCTTGTTTTGTTGACTATGGAACAGATAAACAAGGGTTTTTGCCCTTTAAAGAAATTGATCCAGCGTATTTGACAGGAAACGGGCGGGAACGTAATTTTAATCGTCTAGCTGAAGGTGATGAATTAATTGTTCAGGTTGAGAAGGATGAGCGCGGTAATAAGGGTGCGGCGCTTACTACCTACGTTTCATTACCTGGGCGTTACTTAGTTTTAATGCCTAATAATTCGCGCTCTGGTGGTATCTCTAGGCGCATTGATGGTGATGAACGAGACGAGTTAAAAAATGTGTTATCAACTCTGACAGTGCCGCGAGGCATGAGTGTAATTGCCAGGACTGCGGCTCTGGGTCGGTTTGCTGAAGAGTTACAGTGGGATTTAAATTATCTATTAAAATTATGGGAAGCTGTACGAAGCGCCTCGTTTAACCATGAGGGCAGCTTTCTAATTTATCAGGAAAGCAATCTAGTAGTTCGTTCAATTCGAGATCATTTTTCCCCAGATATTAACGAAATTCTTATAGATACTCAAGAAGTGTATGAGCAAGCGAAACAATTTATGTCGCATGTAATGCCTAATTTTGTAGAGCGAGTTAAATTCTATAATGATGATGTACCTTTATTTTCAAGGTTTCAAATTGAACATCAAATTGAAACTGCATACGGTAGAATGGTAAATTTACCTTCTGGCGGAGCAATAGCAATTGATCATACTGAGGCATTAACAGCAATTGATGTTAATTCAGCAAAAGCTAATAAGGGCAGTGATATTGAAGCAACCGCATTGGCCACCAATATGGAAGCAGCAGAAGAAATTGCGCGTCAATTACGTTTGAGAGATTTAGGTGGTTTGGTTGTTATTGATTTTATTGATATGGAATCACAAAAAAATCAACGTGAAGTAGAAAATTACTTAAAACAACAATTGGGAATGGATCGGGCACGGATTCAAATGAGCAAGTTATCTAAATTTGGATTACTTGAATTATCTCGTCAAAGACTACAGTCCTCCTTGGGTGAATCTACCACTATTTCATGTCCACGTTGTAATGGGGTTGGTACTATTCGCGGTACTGAGTCTAATGCGGTGCATATACTGCGAATTATTCAGGAAGAGGCGGTTAGAAATAGTAGTTATGTTTCACAATTGCATATTCAATTGCCGGTGCCTGTTGCTACTTATTTGCTTAACGAAAAACGTGAAGATATAACTAAAATAGAAACACGGATGAAGATAAGAATTGTGCTTATTCCTAACCTACATCTTGATTCACCAAATTATAAAATTCGTAAGATAAGTAGTGATAGTTATGATTCTTTAGCTAATCGATTAAGTTTTAATTTAGTTGAAAATTTTGATGAAAATCAAACGTATCAAATTAATGAAAATAAGTCAGATACTTCATTGCAGAATAATGCTATAGTCAAAAATATTACTCCGTCACAGCCAGCGCCGATTATGAAATCTTTTACTTTAAAGAAAATTTTTGGTAAAGTGGCTGATTTGTTAAAAGGGTTTAGTTTAAATGATGAAAAAGATGGGTTGCCAGTAAAAAACATAGTGGATAAAGTGGTTGCTTCATCGAATAAACCTGCTACAAATCCTCGCGCTAATGCTAAAGCACGTCCTGTCGGAATTAATAGAAATAATAATAATAATAAAATTCAAACTGTTAGGCAAAATACAGCAAATAATGATAAGCGTGATAATGCATTTGCCGGTAAGAATGTAGCTAAGGATTCTAATCTAGATAATGAAAAAATAAAACCTAATAATGAATCAGCACATAAACCATCTAATAAGGCTGAATCTGGTAATGTAACCTCGCAGGGTACTGTACCGCAATCTAATGCTCGGCATAATCCGCAGAATAAGGCCGCTATTAATCAAGCGTGGCAAAAGCCCCAACCACAACCGGTGGAGAAAGTTAATAATTTGGAAGTTGCTGAAGTTAAAGCGGTTGTTAAAAATCCTCCAAATGTAGAGAATAACAAGAATGTAGAAGTGCAATCTCCAAATTTGAGCGCCCCAATGGTTAAAGATACGGCAATAGTTAATAAGCCAGCTGCGGTAGAAAAGAAACGTATAAATACCATTGTGGAGCCAGTAGATTTGGGCTCTTTCGAGTTGGTTTCAACAACTAGCAAACCAGCAATGGACCAATCCGAAGTTACACCTGAGTCAAGTTTGGTAAAACGGTATAATGATGTAGTAATTGAAAATAGTGTAGTTGCCGAACCAATAAATTATCAATTAATTGAGACGGTTAAAAGCTCAAGCTGATGGTATAAACAGCCGTGAGGAGCTATACTGTTCGTAATTAAAAGCTGGATTAAAAACTTGTAGTCCAAATAATTACTGGATATTTGTGATATGACTAAAGTATTTAAAGTATTGCGTAATGAAATTAATCTGCCAATAGTAGTAATTATTATTGGCATATTAATTGGTGTTTATCATATATTTTCGTATCTAATCCCATTTACTGATAATGCTTTTGTAGTAACTAACATCACTCCGGTTGCAGCTGATGTATCTGGCTATATTACTGAACTATATGTGAAAAATGGTCAGGCAGTGAAAAAGGGGCAGCCACTATTTACGGTTTACCAAGAACCATATCGCTTAGCATATGAAGAAGCTAAGTCTAAATATGAAGAAGCTATTGAGCATGTTAAATTAATTGAACGTCAAATTAATAAGACTATATCATTATTGAAATCAGCTGAATTTGAATATCAAAAAGCTAATTATGAGTATCAGCTAAAGGCCGATAGATTGGTTGCTCATGCAGTGTCGGCTATGGAAATTAAAAAATTAAATTATGATGTTCAAACTACGATTAATACACGTAATTCTTTGCAACGACAGATTGAAGTCGAGAATCAGGAAATTGCACAGCAGAAAAAATTAGTCAATTCATTAAAGGCAGCAATGGATAATGCCTTAGTTGATCTTAATTTAACGGTAGTGCGTGCTTCCAGTGATGGGGTAATTGATAATATGTATGTTTCGCTGGGAACACCTATTAAAATTCATGAACCTCTATTTTCCTTTATTGATACTTCAAATTGGTGGGTACAAGCTAATTTCAATGAAACTGATTTAAGGCGGGTGCGTCCAGGAGATAAGGTGATAATTATGTTGCGCATGTATTATTTTGATAAAATATTTCATGGTGAAGTAGTCAATACCGTATGGGCGGCAGAGAGGCAAAATACAGTTTCGCGTTCTCAATTACAAAAAGTAACTGATGATAATCAGTGGCTACTATTACCACAGCGGTTTCCACTACAAATAAAAATCCTTGATCCAGATCCTAAATATCCCCTAAATCCTGGAGCTAGTGCTTATGTTTATATCCAAACTAAGTGAAGTTCTTGAAAATTATGATAAATATGGCATCCATCGTCTAAATGGACTAAAGGTGGTATATGTTCTATTAATTTTATTTACTGTTAATATGATTTTTACTATTCCCAATCCGTATTTTTATTATTTTTATATTCCTATTACGGCAATGGGCGCGGAAGCTGCTGGAGAAACTATTCGAGCAAAATATTACTTGTTTTTTTATACCCTAATTGGAGCAATAGTTACGGTTTTTTTGTTTCATCTTACCTATTCATATCGCTTGTTCTTCTTGTTTTTCGCTTTTTTTTTGGCAATTTTGCTCTATTTAGGTGCATTACGCTTAAAAAACCAAATGTTAGTAACAGTTCCATTAATTTTAAGTTTAGCAACGTATTCTCTACTTTATGGCTCAATTAATACTAATTTTTATGCGATACTTAATAATGGGTTAACCACATGTATTGCTACCATAATAGTTATTGCGTCGCTAATTTTATTTCCGCAAAGCTTATATTTTCGAATATGGCTTAGAGCTTATCTACTGTTGCTAAAACAAATTTTAGGTAATTTCTTACTTATTCAGGATAATAAAGAGGTTGAAATTGAACCAGTACAAGGGCATTTAATTCAGCTAGTGCGATTTAGCAATATGCTGCCCCGTAAATTACCGACATTTACTATTCTTAGAATAAATTTATTGATTAATAAGCTGCGAGTAATTAGTTGTGCAGCTGATCAAAAATTAATTAAACTTACTCCGGATATGTTACAGTCGCTTATTTATAACCTCCAGGTGTTAATTGCTCATGTAGAACGGGAAGAATCGTGTAAATTAACGATAGATAACAATTTATTATTGAGTAAACTAGTAGTTTCATGGAATAATTTATGTTTAAAACTATAGATTATCGTACTACACGAGCACTGCAAATTTGTATAGTTTTTGCAGTCACCCTAGCTATACAAAATTGGTTTCGTTTTGCTCATGCAGCGTGGACTGGTTTTGCGGTGATGATGATTTATGCAGGTTTTGATGCAGGGGCGGTTATGCAGCGAACTTTTCATCGTTTTTGGGGAGCTCTATTGGGGTTGTTGTTATCGTATATTTTATGGTTTATTGGGCATATTGATTATCGCTTATTATTTATGATTATTCCGCTGACAGTATTTTTAGCTTATTTTAGTTTAGGTAAATTATATGCTATCCCCACCATTTTTACCGTAACTTTAACTGCTTTGGGTACCGATTTCTACAGTAATGATACTTATTTTGTAGCCTGGTTTTTTTCGGATTATTTTATTTGTACTGTAATTGCCTTGATAATTTGTGCGATATTTGAATATGCAGTTTTTAAACATAGCAATCTTACTCATAAATTTTACGCATCTTTGCAACAAGATGTTATTTATAATTTACATGATTTATTTAGTGTGGTTACAGCAAATACGCTTAATCAAAGTAAATATTTAAAATATACAGTTAGATTTAACCAAAAAGTGTTAGAATTTAATAATTTTGTAACTACTGTAGTCCATGACTATCATGCACAAGATAATTTATTAGCTAAACTAGAGGTTTTTAGTCATGAAATGAAAATAGCCTACAATAATATACGCAAATTATTTGTTTTATTTCCCCAGCAGCCAATTAATTTACAGCAAGAAACGCTACAATTAATTACTCATTTAACTAGATTAACTCAAACTGAGGAAGATAAAATTATTCAGGGAGTGATTATTGATTAAGAAATGTAGTTTTAGTATACGTGGGATAAGGGCTTTGGGTATAATTATCCTCGGAAGTATTTTAGTTTCCTGTGGTTACTATTCCCACTATACTCCAGAAAATAACTTTAATAAGCCAGATTCATGGCGCTCGCTCGATAGTTTATATATTAATACCAATCAAGATTTACCAGCTCTTGCTTGGTGGAAAAAATTTGATGATCCCACACTAAATGCGCTGATTGAAAGTGGATTAGCCAATAATAATAGTATTCGTATATCTATGGCAAATGTTGAGGCAGCACAGGGGCAATTAAAACAGGTTGAATTAAGTTGGATACCTAGTTTAAGTACTAATATTGGCTATTCATCATTTCCTGACTTAGGCTTTCCCGGAATGGTATTTGCTGTAATTCCAACCTATACCATGAATTTCTTCACTCAAATTAAACAACAAAAGCAAGCCAAATATCAATTACTCGCAACCAAAGCGGATGATGATGGGGTACGTCTTACGGTTATTAGCTTAATTGCAAATAGTTATTTTATGTTAAGTTCCCAAACTGAACAGTTACAATTATTTAATAAGTTAAGTAATGATTTAAATGAGTTGGTGACTATTGCCGGAAATGCATATAAGGGAGGGCTAACCTCCGCAATTAATCCTACTCAAGCTAATAGTGAATTAAAATTAATTGATGCGCAAAAACGCGTAGTATTACAAAATATCGTGGTAAGTCAAAATGCGCTACATTATCTACTAAATGAAAATCCAGCCACGATTAAATTAACCCGTTCGTTTGCACAGTTAAATCCTAATCAGATAGTTATTGGTAATTTACCGCTCACCGTAATTGAAAATCGTCCGGATATGATAAAAGCTACCTACGATTTACAAGCGGCTAATGAAGGAATTGGTATTGCTTTTACTAATTTATTACCGAGTATCCAATTAAGTGCTGCACGTGGTGAAATTGCAACCGTACCTAATGGTTATGATTATGGGCAGCCGATATGGTTTAATCAAGCCTTATTACAAATTCCCGTGTTTAATGCTTCAGTATACGGACAATTAGATACCGCTAAAGGATTAAATAAGGCTTCATATTATACTTATACTGAAACTTTGCGTAAAGTATTACGTGAAGTGGATGATGCGTTATCCGCACATGACTTATATAGTAAGCGTGCAGCAGATATTTTAACTGCTAGTTGCGAATTGCAAAAAGTTTATGATTTAAATTTAGCGTTATACAACAAAGGAATTATTAGTGATAGTCAACTTATTGAACATCGAGTACGCTTAGATAGACTTTTGATTCAGGTAAATCAGGCAAAAGCTGAACAATTTGTTACAATTGTCAAACTATATCAAGATTTAGCCGGAGGGTATAATTCCAATCAGAAAGAAAAAGAATAACAGCGTAGTTACGTGGGGTTCTATTATTACTGATTTTTAAAACTCATTATGCGGCTTAATGGTAAAATCTGCTATGTGTTAAATTAATTAAGAGAAAGAATATGTCAAATATAAAAAATGAGATAAATAATGTTAGTGAAACTAATACTGGTTTTCGGGTTGAATCAGATAGCATGGGAAAAATTGAGGTCGACAATTCTCGCTACTGGGGAGCTCAAACTGAACGTTCCTTACATCATTTTGCCATTGGGCGGGAATTAATTCCGTTACCGGTAGTATATGCGTTGACTTTATTAAAAAAAGCTGCCGCAATTAGTAATCAAGAGCTAGGCGAATTAGATGAGGTACGGGCTAATTTGATTATTCAAGCTAGTGATGAAATATTAGCGGGTAAACTTGATGATCATTTTCCACTCCATGTGTGGATGACAGGTAGCGGTACTCAATCAAATATGAATGTTAATGAAGTTATTTCTAATCGGGCAATTGAACTTGCTGGAGGAAAAATGGGGAGTAAAACTCCAGTTCATCCCAATGATCATGTGAATATGTCGCAATCTTCTAATGATACTTTTCCAACTGCCATGTGTATTGCCAGCGCTATGGAAATTAATAATCATTTATTGCCGACTTTAGCCAAATTTTCTGCGGCCTTATGGGAAAAAGCCAAAGCGTGGGATAATATTGTAAAAATTGGCCGTACTCATATGCAAGATGCCGTACCCATGACTTTGGGACAAGAATTTTCGGGATATGCGGTATTAATTGACGATAATATTAAGCGCATTAGGGCGAGTTTACCCGATATTTATCAATTAGCCGTGGGTGGTACAGCAATTGGAACTGGAATTAATACCCATAAAGATTTTGCCGTGACTATTGCAAAACATATTAGTAAATTGACCAATTTACCGTTTATTACTGCTCCCAATAAGTTTGCAGCTCAAGGTTCACATGATC
>JAGOUD010000211.1 GCA_018061465.1 Burkholderiales bacterium | reverse complement strand
TAAACATGATTGGTTGCAAGCTGCGTTGTTTACGATGTCTATTGCTGTTGGGTTAACTCCAGAAATGCTGCCTATGATTGTAACTTCAACTTTAGCTAAGGGGGCGGTATTTATGTCGCGCAAAAAAGTTATTGTTAAACGATTAGATGCAATTCAGAATTTTGGAGCCATGGATATTTTATGCACAGATAAAACTGGTACGCTAACCCAAGATAAAATTTGCTTAGAAAAACATACAGATATTTTTGGAGATGATTATGATGAAGTATTGGAGTATGCATATTTAAATAGTTATTATCAAACAGGGTTAAAAAACTTACTGGATATTGCTGTTTTGGATCAGGCTAATTTTGGGGATATTCCGGAACTCCTGGGTAAAATAAAAAAAGTAGATGAAGTACCATTTGATTTTCAACGTAAAAGAATGTCAGTAGTAGTAACGGATAATGAAACTCAGCATACTCTTATTTGCAAAGGCGCCGTTGAAGAAATACTACAATGTTGCAGCGGCGCTTATCATGATCAGGATATTTTACCCCTGACCGATGAATTATTAGAAAAACTCCACTCGGTAACTGCTGAATTAAATACTAGTGGATTACGAGTTGTTGCCGTGGCTGTTAAGCATTATGAAGAAATGAAAGAAAGCTATTCTGTCAATGATGAATATAACATGCTGTTAGTTGGCTATATTGCTTTTTTAGATCCGCCTAAAGAAACTACGGCTCCAGCAATTAAAGCTCTTAATTTGCATGGGGTTACTGTTAAGATTTTAACTGGAGATAATGAATTGGTAACGGCTAAAGTATGCCGTGAAGTTGGACTTGATGTTGAAGGCATGCTTCTTGGTTTCCAGATTGATCAGCTAACTGATGATGAATTAGCTAAATTGGCTGAAACCACAACGGTATTTGCTAAACTGACGCCCTTTCATAAGGAGCGAATTGTACAAGTATTACATAATAAAGGTCATGTAGTAGGTTTTATGGGAGATGGAATTAATGATGCTCCAGCACTTCGGGCTGCTGATATTGGTATTTCAGTTGATAGCGCAGTCGATATTGCTAAAGAAGCAGCGGATATTATTCTATTAGAGAAAAGTTTAATGGTCTTGGAACACGGTGTTGAAGAAGGGCGTAAAACTTTTGCTAATATGCTCAAATATATTAAAATGACCGCAAGTTCGAATTTTGGGAATGTGTTTAGTGTGTTAATTGCTTCGGCATTTCTACCTTTTGAGCCGATGCTGCCGATTCATTTATTAATCCAAAATTTATTATATGATATTTCGCAAATAGTTATTCCGTTTGATAATGTTGATGCTGAATTTTTAGTTAAACCGCAAAAATGGAACCCAAAAGATTTACGTACCTTTATGATTTTTTTTGGACCGCTAAGCTCTATTTTTGATGTAATTACTTTTATAGTATTGTGGTATGTTTATAAGGCAAATAGTATAGCTCATGCAACATTTTTTCAGTCTGGGTGGTTTATTGAGGGTTTAGTTACTCAAATCTTGATTGTACATATGATTAGAACTAGGAAAATTCCGTTTTTGCAAAGTGTGCCAAGTTTGCCATTAATTATAACAACTATTGTAATTGCTAGTGTAGGAATTCTTTTCCCTATGACAGTAGTAGGCAGTTATGTTAAAATGACAGCATTGCCATGGTCTTATTTTGCTTGGATTGCAGGAATAGTTCTAAGCTATATGGCTTTGGTGCAATGCATGAAGGGAATTTATACTAAAATGTTCGGCTGGCAATAATTAAAAGACCAAGAGTATATACTGTTTGTAATTGAAAGCCGGACTAAATGTTAATACTCAAAGACGATAAGTATATAAGGATAATTAAAATATGTTAGGTGCTTTAGATATGTTTGCAATTGGAATTGGTCCATCCAGTTCCCACACGATTGGTCCAATGCGAGCTGCATATCGGTTTGTACAGTTACTAAAGGATAAACAATTGCTAGATAGGGTGGTGCGGCTTGAAGTTAATTTATATGGTTCTTTAGCTTTAACTGGTGAAGGTCATGGCACCGTAATTGCTTGTTTAAATGGTTTATGTGGTGAACAGCCGGAAACAGTTAATATAGATAATTTTTTACCCCAGGCTGAGTTAATTAAATGCAATGGAGAAATTAATTTATGCGGACAACACAAAATAGCGTTTAATTTTTGTGATGATATGCATTTACATAAAAAAGAATTTTTACCCGAGCATGCCAATGGTATGCGTTTTATAGCATATGACATAAATTTAGAGGTGTTAATTAGCCAGGAATATTTTTCTATCGGCGGCGGATTTGTGTTGGATAAGGAGCAAATGCTAAATATAAGCGAAAAAACTCCTGATAATGTAGTAGTGCCATATCCTTTTGAAACTGCTTATGAATTATTTAGTTTGTGTGAAAAACATAATTTAACAGTTGCTCAATTAGTTACTCAAAATGAATTAGGGAGAAAAACTCTAGAACAAGTAAGGCATGAGGCTCTTGAGATTATTCGTGTGATGCGTTTATCAGTTGCACGCGGAATTTCGGTTGAAGGTTTACTGCCTGGAGGCTTAACGGTTAAACGTCGTGCTCCTGGGTTATATAAAAAACTTAATGTACCCAATATTCAAGAATCATTGCATGATCAGCGTTTATTAGCAATGGCTTTTGCAATCGGAGTTAATGAAGAAAATGCTGCATTTGGACGCGTAGTAACTGCACCCACTAATGGTTCAGCAGGCACCATACCTGGAGTTTTAGAGTATTATGTGCGTTATGGTGCTCTAGTTACTGATGATAAATTAATTGAGTTTATTTTAACTGCCGGGGCAATTGGTATGCTATACAAAATGCGGGCTTCAATTTCAGCTGCAGAGGTAGGTTGTCAAGGTGAAATTGGAGTTGCTTGTTCTATGGCAGCAGCGGCATTAACGGCAGTGATGGGCGGTAGTTTAATTCAAATTGCTAAAGCTGCAGAAATAGCCATGGAACATAGCTTGGGTATGACATGCGATCCCATTGGGGGGCTAGTACAAATCCCATGCATTGAGCGTAACGGTGTTGCCGCTAGTCGGGCGATTGATATAGCACGCCTTGCCTTATTAGAAGAAGAGGCTGGGCGTGTGAGTTTAGATGAGGTGATAAAAACTATGATGCAAACTGGCAAAGATATGGGGATGCGCTACAAAGAAACTGCTTTAGGCGGGTTAGCAGTTAATGTAGTAAATTGTTGAGAGTTTTTAAAGCAATATATTAATTTTAAATCCATATTATAGCGTGCAGCATAAAATGCTAAAGGT
>JAGOUD010000210.1 GCA_018061465.1 Burkholderiales bacterium | reverse complement strand
TATTTAAACTACCCAACCGTTATTCTAACTTACGAATTTCAGGAAAAGATAGTGATAACTATCAACTAAACGGGGTAGTAGATAATGAACATGATATTAAATATTTACATAAAACATTTAATGCTGTGTATCCACAACTTAAATATAATTTAATTTTAGTAAATAAGATTGAGCCACAATTATCAGCAATCTTACAACAACATAAAATTATGAAACCACAGATTGAATTTGAAAGTAGCAGCGGTACTCTAGCGATTAAAGGAATTGCCAACAGTATGGATGTAATTGATGATACAGAAATTGCAATTTCTAATCAATATCCTGAATTGGGCAAGTTAGATTCATCAAATATGTTTTTAGCCAGTGATATTGATACCAGTTTAGACACTATTTTAAATGCTGATAAATATAAGCAGCATCTGGATATAAATAAAAACTATGATGAGGGAAGCATAAAAATCTCTGGGTATTTGGCTGCCGCTGATATACTTGAACTTAAGGCTCAAATTATGAAATTTAATCAAAAGTACTCCAATGCAGTACATGTTATTCTTGATGTACAAGATCTTATAAAGGCTCTGCCATTTGGAATTAGTGAAGTTTATACTGGTACACCATCGTGGATTGTTACTAATGATGGACAACGGATTTATCAAGGCGGATCATATAAAGGAATTAGTGTAAGTTTAATTGATAATGAAAAAATTATTTTTCGGGGTAAATTTACTTTAACTTTAATGTTAAATCAATTAATCCCATCTAAGATGGAAGGAGGAATACCATCTGATCATGGCGCAGCAACAATAGCAAATGAGCAAAATGTTATGGTAAATAAAGAAAAACAATCAGAACAAGAAATTATTGCTAAAGAGCAGTCACAATTAAATAGTTTACGTTTAATTGTGCAAAAAACCGATGATAAAGCATTACAAGATTCATTAAATGAAACCATTAGAAATCTGGAAGATGATTTGAAATACCGTCAAGCAGATTATCAATATTATTTTAAGGAGAGCGCAGCAAATGGTAACAGCAATAGACAATAGTCCAATAAATGCGATATTTTTAATAAGTTTATTAAGTCTACTCCCCATAATTTTTGTTATGACTTCTTCATTTATTAAAATATCAATGGTAATGTTATTAACCAGAGAGAGCTTAGGCGTACAACAAATTCCACCTAATATTGTAATTTATAGTTTAAGCTTAGTCTTATCCTTTTACGTTATGGGTCCGGTTTATAACAATACTATTAAAGCAATGAGTGTAAGCGCCCCAACAACCGGTAATGCGCTGCTTGAGGCTATTTCAGCATCTACAGATGAGACCAAAAAATTTTTGTTACATCAAACACCGTATCCACAACAACAATTTTTTTATCAATCGTTAAAAGAATTTTGGACTCCCGAAATGATGAAACATGTAAAAGCTGATGATTTAGTAGTATTAGTACCAGCCTTCATGGTTAGTGAAATTACTAAGGCATTTAAAATTGGTTTCTTAATTTACTTACCATCGGTAATTATAGATATTATTGTATCTAATATCTTAATGGCTATGGGGATGATGATGATGTCGCCTCAAACTATTTCTTTACCGATAAAATTGTTATTATTTATTACTTTAGATGGCTGGGCGCGCTTAATTCATGCGTTGCTTGGCAGTTATGTTATATAACAATTAATTTAAGGAGAAATAAAATGTCAATTCCTCAAACTAGTGCAATAGCACAGGCAAATGAATTAACCGCCAATGGTGTAAGTGATAATTTAGCTTCGGCAGAAAATATGGTTGTCGATCTAAATAGCCTTGATCCGGCAACTCTTGCAAACAATGCTTTTGGTTTTGTAGATAGTGCGTATACTGAACATAATTTTCTGGTAGGTGTGTTACAAGATGAAAATCAAGATGATATGTCCCCAGAAATGTTACGTACAATACAAAACGAATTGGAGAAATTCACGGTAAAAACCCAATTAATTGGTAAAACAGTTTCGGTATTATTAAAAGATATCGATACTTTAGTGAAGATTCAATAATGAGCGGCGATAATACAGAAGCCAAAACGGAAGAACCCACCCCCAAAAAGCGGCGTGATGCTAAAGAAGAGGGGCAGGTAGCACAAAGTAAAGAATTAAGTAAAGTCTTTGCCTTGATAGTGCTGCTTATAATTATGGGGTGGGGGTTCGATGATGCATTTGCTCATTTCACCAATATCTTCCATAATATAACACAGCAAATTAGAAACGATAACCTAGGTTTATCAGTGCTTAAATCAATTGTTGCAGATAGCTTTATGTATGTCTGCAAAGTAATCCTCTTTCCAGTTACAGTTTCAGCATTTATAGCAGGTATGACAACAGTAATCCAAATTGATGGGATCACTATATCTAAAGCATTTTTTAAATTTGATTTAAATAAGTTCAATCCAGTACAGAATTTCAAATCAATCTTTTCGCTAAAGAATTTCAAAAAATTCTTGCGCCAATTATTTGAAATAATTATTATGGTGGTTATAACTACATTTATTATTCGACATTACTTAGCACAAATAATTCTTCTGCCCAACTATAGTTTAGGTGGAATTTTATATTTTCTATTTATGCTATTATGTAAAATTTTTACCGTACTGATTTTTATCAATTTAATCTCAAGTGTTATTGATTTAGTTCTGGAAAAACGCAATCTTACTAAAGAGTTAATGATGTCGCATTCTGAGGTAAAACAAGAGCATAAGAATACCAATGGTAATCCAGAAATTAAACAGCGTCGTCAAGAGATCCACCGCGAAATTGTTGGCGATGATGGAGAAGCAACTATTGCTAATTCAACTTTTGTGTTGGCAAATCCCACGCATATTGCAATTGTGGTTTTATTTCGTCCAAAACAATTTAAACTACCAATAATTGTTGCCAAGGCCAAGGGCTCAAGAGCACAAAATATTTTTAATATTGCCAAACGCTGCAAACTTCCCATTATACGCGATGTGTGGCTTGCCCGCACTTTGTTTGATATTGGCTTAATCGGTAAATATGTCCCAAGCAGTATGTTAGCCCCAATTGGTGATGTTATTTCTAAAAACCTTCACCTACTACCACGAACCGCAAAAGAATTGGCGGAAATAGAACAAAATAAGAATAAAAAAGCAACTGAAGGACGCCCTACTACTAATGCTATACGGATTTAGCAGTAATTACTGTCTTCGGTTCATCAATCCTCTTTGGGGTTTGAACCACCCAAAGGGCCTATCTTCCAATTTAAGAAGTGGTGGTAGAGTATCTGTTGTGCTAACCGAACGTTTAAGCATAATACTACCC
>JAGOUD010000209.1 GCA_018061465.1 Burkholderiales bacterium | reverse complement strand
TATATGATGAGTATTTTAAAAGTGTGTATGATTCAAGGACAAAACGCTTACATGTTTTGTTCACTGGTATTTTCCCATTCATAATTATAGTATCAAATTTAACTTTATTTAATATCCCGTATTATACTATGTTATATAATACCTGATTAAATTTGATTATATACTACTAGTATATTCAAAATATTATTAAATATAGTGAAAGTATATAAATGAACACTAATCCATTATTCATAACGGCAAACTGGAATGCTCCAAAACATGTTAAAACTTTAATTACCACTAGAATAGGTGGTGTATCAACTGGGAATTATAATAGTTTTAATTTAGCTATGGATATAGGAGATAATTCCCAATTAGTTCTACAAAATCGGCAAATATTAAATAGTCACCTGCCCCATCATCCATACTGGCTGAAGCAAATCCATAGTAATCAGGTAATTCACCTGGAACAACCTGGTATAACAGCAGAAATAATTCCTGAGGCAGATGCAAGTATAACCCTATTGCCACAAAATGTGTGTGTAGTAATGACGGGGGATTGTTTACCAATTTTATTAACAGACATTATGGGGAGCTTTGTTGCTGCAGTTCATGCCGGATGGAAGGGATTATATAAGGAAATAATCGTTAAGACCCTAAAGCTCAGTCAAACTAATCCACAAAATATACTTGCCTATATTGGCCCTAGTATCTGTCAAAAACATTATGAAGTAAATGAGGAATTATTCAAGCTATTTACTAATCTTGATAAAGAAAATGCGCACTTTTTTATAGATAAACCCCATAAAAAATTTGACTGTAATTTAACTGGTATTGCCAAATTACAATTAATACAGCATGGTGTTTTAGAACCTAATATTTTCATGAGTAATGAATGCACTTATTGTAATGAGGAACTATTTTACTCTTACCGCAGAAATAATATTACTGGACGTTTTGCCAGCTGCATTTGGTTGTCTGATCGACACATTTTATAAAATATGGCAAAGTCCGGAACTCAAAGACGGTAAGTATATATACACTTGATTAATTTTTTGATGTTCTTAAAAGACATACTATCTATAATTTCAAAAATAACTGGAATTACCAATAAGCTCAACAATGTAGAAGTAATAAGCCCCGAAATTACAGTTACTGCCATAGGCACTTTAAAACTATCCCCTCCACTCCCTTCCCACCCAAAAGCAACGGGAATCATTCCTGCAATCATCGCAATAGTAGTCATAATAATTGGGCGTGATCGAGTCCGGCAAGCCTCGAGAATAGCTTCACGCTTATTTTTACCTTCCCTAATTGATTTTAAAATATAGTCAACTAATAAAATTGAATTTTTCGTTACAATACCCATTAACATTAAAATTCCAATTAATGAAGACATTGAAAAACTATAGCCAAAAAGCATCATCCCGCTGATAGCACCACTAATTGCCAGAGGTAATGCTGCTAAAATAGTAATAGGTTGCTTAACATCATTAAATAAAAGCATTAGTATAAAGAAAACACAAATTATTCCAGTAACCATGGCTAAAATAAAATTTCCAAACATTTCATTCATATTCTCCATATCTCCTGAAGCAACTCGATAAACGCCGCTAGGTAGATGTTTCATTATGGGCAATTGATTAATTTCATGATCAACTTCACTAATATTACGTCCATGTAAATCTATATTAAAGGTTACACTACGGCTTCTATCATAACGACTTATATTAACCGGACCATTGCCTAAACTAATATCTGCCACATTGCTTAAGGGCACAGTTCCTCTATTTCCACGAATCCGTAAATTATTGATTCCATCCAACGACTGCATGGCGGTTTTATCTAATTTCACTTTAATTGGAATTTGCCGACTATCTAAGTCTAATTTAGCCAAATTATTAGTGAAATCCCCCATGGTCGCTACCCGAATAACTTGCCCTATATTCTCAGGAGTAACCCCCAACTCTGCTGATTTATTAAACCGTGGTTTAATAAAAATTTCAGGTCGCGTAGTATTATAATCAGAATTTATATTGCCAATGTTATTAATGGCATGCATTTGTTTTTCAACTAACAGTGCAGTATTGTGGAGAAGAGTACCATCAGCGCTTGCCAAAATTAATGAATAACGTTCACCACTTCCTTCACCACCATAGAATTTTGCCCCTGGAATAGTTTGTAATATATTCTGAATAACTTTTCCTAACTCTGCCTGGGTTTGCTTACGTTGGTTACTGTTAACCAAATTAAATACTAAAGTTCCATAAGTTACATCACTATCAGCAGAAATCGTTTCCCCACTTTGTACTCCAACGCCAATTGTTGCATAACAACTTTTCACACTTTTTAAATTGCGCGTCTTGTCGTATGCGAGGTTAATTACCCGCACTATATTATCTATTTTGCTTCCCGGTGGAACTTGAACATTTAAAAAAACTTGATTAATATCATCTGCAGGTAAAAACGTAGTGGGAATAAACATAACTAATGTCATTGAACTTATAAAAAACAAAGTTACTAATGTAAGGGTTTTACCTTTATTATGTAAGCACCACTTGACAGCAATTAAATATTTATGCATAAATTTGCTCACTTTAATTTCTTCAGGCAATGAATGAGAACGCATAATATAAGCTGCCATTAACGGAGTAATCAACCGTGCTACTATTAAAGATAATAATATAGCAATTGCGGCGGTTAATCCAAACTGTTTAAAAACTCTCCCCGGTATTCCCCCCATAAATGCAGTAGGTAAAAATACTGCAACCAATGTAAATGAAGTAGCAATCACTGCAGTGCCAATCTCTTTTGCCGCATTAATGGCAGCATCAAAATGAGATTTTGTATAAGTTAAATGGCGTACAATATTTTCAACTTCAACTATTGCATCATCTACTAATACCCCAATAACTAAAGTTAGTGCTAGTAATGATACTCCATTTAAGCTAAACTTTAGCCAATACATAAATAAAAAGGTAGGTATAATGGATAACGGTAATGCAGTTGCCGAAACAAAAGTAGCTCTCCAATCACGTAAAAACAGCCATACCACTATTATTGCCAAAATGCACCCCTCATACAGGGCTTGCATTGAAGCCTGATAATTATTTATAATCGGATCAACAATATTACTAATTTCTTTAATTTGAATATTTGGATGAAGGGCAGTAAATAGAGCAATTTTTTCATTTACCAATTTGGCAACTGCAACTTCACTAGCGCCGCGAGCTGGATAGATACTAAAACTAACCACCTGCTTATTATTAAAAAAAGCCATTTGCCGCACTTCTGCAGCAGTATCAATTACATTAGCTACACTCGCTAATTGCACATAATAGCCTGTAGCAAGCGGAATATTTAAATG
>JAGOUD010000208.1 GCA_018061465.1 Burkholderiales bacterium | reverse complement strand
GTTCTGGTCCTTTTCCTACGGAATTAATGGATGATATTGGCTCTACTTTAGCTAGACGGGGTAATGAAGTGGGGGCAACCACTGGACGTGCCAGGCGTTGTGGTTGGTTTGATGCTGCAGCTCTTAAACGGTCGGTCCAAATAAATGGTATTGATGGTTTATGCCTAACCAAGCTAGATGTGATGGATGGAATTGAAGAAATTAAAATTTGTATCGGCTATATGCGCAATAATAAAGAATATGATATTTTACCTTTTGGGTCTGATTTAGTCGTTGAGTGCGAACCGATCTATGAAATCATGCCAGGTTGGCATGAAACTACAGCTGGAATTACTGATTATGATTTATTACCGTTGAATGCTAAAAATTATTTACGTCGTATCGAAGAAATTATTGAAACCAAAATTGATATAATTTCAACCGGACCTGATCGTTGTGAAACAATTTTAATTAATAATATGTTATTTAAGTAAACCGCAAAATCTTGATATGGTAAATAATAACATTTTAAATAATATTTCTATTGTGTTATGTGATACTTCACACAATGGCAATATTGGTGCAGTAGCTCGTGCTATGAAAACTATGGGTTTATATAATCTAATATTAGTTAATCCGCAAGTAACAATTGATGATCATTCTTATGCCCTAGCCAGTAATGCTCGTGATGTAATTGAAAAAGCTGCAATTGTAGATTCTTTAGATGAAGCATTAGAAGCTACAACGCTGCAATATGCTCTTAGTGCCAGAAAACGTGAATTTAACTATTCATTAGTAACTCCATTTAGCTGCGTACCAGAAATTTTAGCTATAGCTAGTCTTAACCAAAAAATAGCAATTGTGTTTGGATGCGAGCGAAGTGGATTAACTATAGAACAATTAGAAAAGTGTAACCGTCTCGTAACCATACCCGGCAATCCCGAATATTTTTCTTTAAATTTAGCTCAAGCAGTACAGATTATGGCATATGAAATTTATCGCCAACTCTATGGATCAGTTGAATATTTAAAGACAAATACCGAGAAAGCAACTTTTGCTGATAATCAGGGGATTTTAAGCCATGTAGATAATATTTTAGCTAATACTCATTACTATAAAAATAAGAACCGTTCAATGGTACAACGTCGACTACAAAATATTATTAACAAAGCTAATCTTGATCGTGATGAAGTTGATTTACTCCGTGGCATGCTTAAAATGTCGCAAGCAAATATCCCGAGCTAATTGCTCGCAATTTTAATAGGAAAATAATGAAAATAAGAAATATCCATTTATGGATTGGATTAATTGCATCCTTTTTAATTTTTTTAGAGGTTGTCACCGGATTATTACTGGTCCATACTAATTGGTTAAAATTTAATACTAAAACAACTATATATTCAACTCAACGCTATACAGATGATGTTAATGTAGTGCAAGCATTGCAACGGGCTGCCCAATCAGGACAATTTTCTGTGGATGAGATTCGTTTGGTTATGAACCATACCTTAGGAGATGGTCATCATGGTAAGGCTGGCAACTACAAAGTTCGGTTACGAGATTCAGAGCAAACCTTATACGTGTTTGATACTAAGGGCAATTTAATGCGTAAAGAAGTTAATGTGGCTAATAATATTATTCGTGACTTTCATTATGGAGAACTAGAAGGATATGATTTATCTTGGCTATTGGATATTATAGCTATTGGCCTTATATTTCTAACTATAACTGGAGTATATCTGGGTATTTGTGACTTGTTATATCGAAAACAGAAGGAAAAATAATCATCGTGAAGAAATCTAGGACTAATATATTAAATCTTTGTGGGCAAACTCCACTTGTTCAGCTTAATCATATTACACAACCACAACATGCAAAAATATTGCTAAAATTGGAACGCATGAATGCTGGAGGAAGCATAAAGGACCGTCCGGCTAAATATATCATTGAAAAAGCAGAAAAATCTGGAATTCTAAGGCCTGGAGGCGTAATTATAGAATCGTCATCAGGTAACTTTGGTATTGCCTGTGCCATGATTGGAGCGGTCAAAGGTTATAAGGTTATTATTTTAATTGATCCTAAAACTACCACAACAAATCGTGCCTTAATGAATGCTTATGGTGCTCAAACTATTGTTGTCACAGAGAAAGATGATGATGGCGCTTATCACAAAACCCGTATTGCTATGGCTCAGCGTCTCCATCAGGAAATTCCTAATTCTTTTTGGCCTAATCAATGTTTTAATTTAGATAACTCGGCTGCCCATTATGCTTCTACAGCTCCAGAAATTATGCAGCAATGTAATGGGGAAATAGATGTATTAATTACGGCAGTTAGTACTGGGGGTCAAATTGGCGGTTTAGCACGCTATTTTCGCGAACATAGCCCTAAAACTAAAATAGTTGCAGTTGATGCATTTGGTTCAACAGCTTTTGGTGGTCAGGCTCAGAATTATTTATTACCCGGTGTAGGCTTGGGTTGGACGCCAGCTAATATTAAAGATCTAAGCCAGCTTGATGCCATTTTTAAGATCCACGATAATGATACTTTTTTAACTTGTAGAGTATTAGCAAAATATGAAGGTATCTTAACCGGCGGATCAACCGGAGCCAATGTTATTACTGCCTTACATTTAAGTAAACAGCTTAATGCTAATCAACAGATTGTTTGTATTAGCGCAGATAGCGGAGAACGCTATTTAGACACAATTTATAATGATCAATGGTTATTAAATCATAACTTGCAAACTGAGTGTTCAATTGCTGAGTTAAATCAAAAAGCCCAACAATTGGTATCTTATAGTACCAACCCGGTAGAGAGTGCTAATTATATGCCACATGTAGTTGATTCTATAAGTGAATTAGCTGCTAATATTACTTTTAACTCCACCGAGAAAAATATTTATAATGTCATCAAAGCAAGATAAGGTATTTTCTGCTATATCTGTTAGCATTTATGGGGTTACAATTCTATTTTATACCATTGTGTATATGGTATTAATGATTTTACCTATTTATGCATCTAATCAGCAAGCCAACTATATTACAATTGGTTGGATTATGGGAATTACCATGCTAACCTCAATGGTGTGCAGGTCATTGGCTGGGCGTTTAATTGACAGACATGGACCAAGCCATATTTTCTTTATTGCCATTATATTATTTGCATTTTCGTTATGTGGATATTTTTTAAATTCCACACTAATTTATTGGTTGGCAAGATTAATTCAAGGATCAATTGCAGCTTGCTTTTCTACAGCGATGGAAGTTATTACGATTAACTTATTAAGCGATAGTCTGCGTGGTCAAGGTCTTTCTTTATACTCACTGGCAACAGTAATTCCTACTGTTTTTGCCCCTGTATTAAGC
>JAGOUD010000207.1 GCA_018061465.1 Burkholderiales bacterium | reverse complement strand
GCTTAATCCCAATATAGGAAGTGAGTTTACTAAGACTGTTATTTTCCCATATTTCTGGCGGAATAATTTCAATATTTAACCATTTACTTATATCTGCAGCAAAAATTGTAATCATTATTGAATCACATCCAAAATAGATAAAAGAACGGTCTTTTTCTATCAAATTAGAATCTAAATTATAATAATCGGCAATATAATTTGCCAAACCTTTATAAATCTGATCTATACTACTAGGCGGAACCACGGGCAATGTAAATCCGTTATTTTTCCGCTGTTCATCAATTGATTGAGGTATCCACTTGGTTATAATCTTTAATTCTTTATTCAAAAAAGCCGTCTTAGCGGCTAAGTGCTGAATCTTACCACTCGAGGTTTTAGGTAATTGTGCAGCTCCAATAAGCAATATTTGAGCAGGAATTACTTCATATTCAAGAGCAACTTTATTTAATATTGCTTCAAAAATATCCGAATAATGCTCAATATGGCGCTTTATTTCCTGAATAATAATCAACTGCTCTTTACCATTAATTTCTATTCCAAAAACGGCTGAACTATGTTTTACTAAAGAAGAATGGCTATAAGATATGCTCATGCAAATATCATGGGGATAGATATTGCGACCATTAATAATAACCACCTCCTTGATTCTACCAATTACATACAATTCATTATTTGAGTCTAAAAATCCTAGATCTCCGCTACGTAGATACGAAATACTATCATTTAGGAAATAATTTTTAAAAACAGCTTTGGTTAATTTATCCTGCCTCCAATATCCCTGAGCTACGCTGGGACCAGAAAAGCAAATCTCTCCAATACTGTCCGGTGGCAGTATGCTATTACTACTGGGATCCACAATTAATATATTGTGAAAAATATCGGGTTTACCACAGCCAATTTTTTTCACAGAATTCTGGTTAGAATTGGTGCACCGGGTAACTATACCTTTTTGAAAATCATCTTTTACTAAATTCACCGTAGAAAACTTCGTCGTTGCCATTATCCCAGAAATAATCAGGGTAGCCTCAGCCATTCCGTAGGCTGGCAATATAGCTGATGTTTTTAAACCAACTTTAGAAAATTTATCAATAAATGATTGAACGCTCTCCACTACTATGGGTTCTGAAGCATTAAATAATGCTTTACAACTACTTAAATCTAAATCAAGCATTTCTGTATCAGAAATATTATTAACGCACATCTCATAAGCAAAATTAGGAGCAACACCTATATCAATTTTTTTATCTGATATTAACTTTAACCAAGAAAAAGGCGATTGAACAAAGCGCAAGGGACTCATTAAAAACATAGGAAACCCAATATATATTGGAAGCAATATACCCCCTATTAAACCCATATCATGGTATGGCGGTAACCACGAACAGCCAACATTTTGCGGATTAAGAATTGGTGAAAGCAAGTGGTTAAGAGTATTTAGATTGGCTACTATATTGCCATGGCTAACGATAACACCTTTAGGTTTATCGGTAGATCCCGAAGTATATTGCAAAAAAGCTATATCATTCAGCGAAATGCTAACCTCTTGATACTCAGCAGTAATCTGGTCTAAAAATAGCTCCTTAATTGGGAAAGAGAAATCTGCTAATGTAGTTTTAGCTTTAAATACAAACGCTGCTTTAGAATCCTCAATAATTGCCTCTAACCGCTGCATGTGATGGCTATTTCGAGGCTGATAAGCAGGTATTGCGATGGCACCGGCATATAAGCACCCCCACAAAGCAACAATATAATCTAATCCAGGTTCCAGAAGTAGTAACACCCGTTCCTTATATGCACAATATTCCTGCAACATCCCAGCAACAACTCTGGCTCGGGCATCAAGTTCTGAATAGGTAATTTTGGTTTCTCCTGTTGCAGTAATAAATATATATGCAACATCAGTACCCATTAGAACTGAACGGTTTTTTAAGACATTAACCAAAGCTGTTTTATCATTCATTCTCAATTATTCCCACAATTAGCCACACATTTTTAAAATTTATTAATCGCACCCACGCCTGATTGCCAGCTACTTTTCCAATTCAAAATTGGCGCTGAAATTCTATTGATTTAAGACATTTATTATAACTATTTTTATTTACATTCATTATTCCACAATAATAATATTTCCATTTACTATCTTGGTTGATTGGTTGCAGATATAACTTATTACTACCATTGTAATAATTACGATAGCTAATTACTTTAGCTTCTGTAAGAGCAAATGGAAAATTATTTAAAGTAGTGGACATTTGTTGTGGATCTCCATAAATAGCTGAATATTTATACATAAATTGCCAATCAAGGGTTCCATCACTTGGAGTTGCACAATGATAAGTAGCATAATCCACCAATGATCCATTATTATTAAGTTTAATAACTTTAAATCCTGGATTATTACCAAAACCAGTATTAAATGATAAGTTGCCAATTAACGGAGTTACTGAATTTATTAAAGACAAATATTCAGCATGAAAATGACCTGCATATATGGTAGTAATTATTGATGAATATTGCTTAAGTAAATTTAGATATTGCTCTTGTAATACAGATGACATAAGAGGAGTTGCTTCATTAATAACTGCCGATTTATATAAGTTAATTCCATATGGAATATGTTGTAACATAATAATTTTCTTACCAGTAATTTTCGCTTGTGCTAAAATTTGTCTAAGCCACTTGAGTTGGGTTCTTGCTATATTAATATCGCCTTTATCTTCTGTGGATAATATATTAGTATTTATTCCCACCAATACTGACTGATCATTATTTAAGAGAACACTAAAATATCCACCACTTTGAAAGGAAAAAACAAATTCACTCTTATTAGTAACTTCATTACTTAAATAATTAGCTAATAACTTTAACAATTTGGGTGAAGCTAGCTTATAATCACCTTTATCACTATCATTATTTCCTAATATCATATAAACTTTCGCGTGTGGAAATTTACTCTTAATTTGCCACAGCACATACTTTATAGTTTTAAAACTAAAATCAGCTAAATCATTTGGAGTTCTATATTGAAGAGGAGCTAATTTTTTATAATTTAAAACAAATTCATGACTCAGTATATCACCAGTAATAAAAACATTACTTATATTATCATCTTTAATTATAGCTGCCATATTATTAAGCCCTTGGGTAAGAAAGGCATTATTAGTTTCTTCTTTATAAAAATTTACCGATTCTACGCTAAAAATTGATGGCCATGACTCCACAGGGTTTTCAATAAGATTTTTTAAAGAATTGCAGGAAAGGTTAGACTTAGCTACACATTCATAATATGGGTTAAAATGGATATCACTAATGAGTAGACTATTATCAGCATAGCTAATTGAAGGTAAAATTGCAACCATAATTCCTATATATGATG
>JAGOUD010000045.1 GCA_018061465.1 Burkholderiales bacterium | reverse complement strand
TTATTATGGTAAGTAGAGCAAGTTTACTCTATTGTATGGGGTATATGACATAAAATGTAAGTTGGGGTAATGTGGTGATTTATAACTTGATGCGTTACTTATAAAGTGGGAATTTATTGTTAAATAAATTCCATAACAATAAAAACATATGGTAGAATGACGCTAGAGAGTGTTTAATGGATTAATAGGCGTATAAAAATGGGTAATGATAACAAAATATCAACAAGAATGCCGCCACTTAATGTTGGATTTAATAATCCCAGCACTAACGTAGGTCAGATCAAAGGAGCAGCCACCCAATCGCTGTTCCAGACAGGCAGCCAGAATAATGAAATTCTTGGCACGGTTGGTAGTTCAATAGAAAAATTTAAAACAACTAAAGATGATCGTACTTTAATAAATGAGATAAAATCAGCTTTAAATAAAATTGAAGATGGAGAGCGTAAGGTTCCGTTGATTCGTGATGGTCGAGTAAATGTTGGTGAAACAAGCACTATGAAAAAAATGTTTGCAGCATTTTTCAGCGAACCATTCTTCGTGATTAAGATGAGCAAGGCAGAGCATGGTGCAGAAGCTCAAAAAGTTACGAAAGAATTTATAAAAACAGTACAGCGGTTTATGAAAACTCATAATGAAAGTGAGATTATTGATAAGTTTAATGATGCCCAAATTACACCTCCTACTACAAGTGCTGGAGATTTGAAGGTGGGGGTTATGACTGCCCAGATGATGGGAAGCGCATTTTTACATAATAATCTTATTGGTGGCAGGTGAGTTATAATGGCGGATACTAGTTATTATCAACAGTTATTTGAGCAAATTGATATTGTATATGCTCAATTAGCTGAATCATTGTTTAAAAATGAGATGGTTACTTCACTTTCTGGGTCACGTCGAGTTTTTGAATTTCTTGATGATGAATTTCCTTATTTGGCGGGTAATGTATTATTGATTATGTTATTTTCAGAATTTAAAAAATACCCGCAAAATGATAGAAGTGAAGTTGTTGATTTAATTAGTCGGTTTGTCACTATTATTAATAATAAAAAGTCTTCGGTTAATTCGGGCCAAGTGCGTGAGTTGCTTTTGGTAGAGCGGGGAGATAAAATGACGTTGGAAGCGTGGTTGGCTAAAATGGTTGAAGGCAGACCGCCTTTAGCTGGGTGGCTATCGTCAGTTTCTAACAAAAACTCTATAGCTGATATTGCGGCTAATAATAAATATCGTATGGTTAGGTGAAATAAGCCTAACCATTTTTTATATCGATACTTTTTATAATGTAGGGCTGGAATGAATGTTAATGATATTTTGTTAAGGAGCTCATGTGTCTGATATATCCGGTAGTTATGCAATTACAATATCCACTCCTATGGGGGATCGCAATAGTGTTCTAAATTTAATTGTAAATGATAGTGCGGTAAGTGGTACTTTAGTTAATGATAAAGGCACTTTTGATGTGACTAATGGCACCTTTGATGGTAAGCAAATAATATTTGATACAGTTGTTATTACAATTTTAGGACAGCTAAAAGCTCATGTATCTTGTGTAATTATGGATAATCAATTAAGTGGCAAGCTAAAAATTCCTTTGGGGGAATTGCAAGTGGTAGGACACAAAATAATATAAACTTGCCTTAAAACAACATTTAGCTTTTCCTAACGCAGGGCATAAGTTTGATAAGAAATGTTATCATTGATTAAGCTTCTATGCTGAGTCTGCCAATATTTTTGATAAGCATTAAGTACTAAGGCTGGATAAGTATTTTTGCCGCGACTACCATTATAACGTCCTAATGCATAATAGATGTTACCATGTTCTAATTCTATATAATGTTTAAGAATAGTGCACCCATAGCGAATATTCGTTTGTGTATCTAATAAATTTTGATTTTTAACTCCAATTTCTTTGATCCAAAATGGCATTACTTGCATAAAACCAACTGCGCCAGCTTTGGAGATAGCATATTTATTAAACTTGCTTTCAACAGTAATTACGCTTAGTACTAATTGTGGATCTAAACCAGAGCGTTCTGCCTCGTATTTAGTTATCATAAGGATACGTTTGCGGATTAACTCATTCGGTATCCATTTTTGTAGTCGGTTTGACATTTCATTTACCCAGTCGGTATGGGGATCTTTATCATTAAAAGCAATATTGGTATTTGCCGGGTTAATAATTGCTGTGTGTAAATTGGTTTGAACATTAAGTGCTAGTTTATCATAGTTGTATTGGTTAGCATAGGAATATTTAACTATAATTAGGCTTAGTATACAGGTAACAATAAATTTAATCGCGTTCATATTATAATATCCCCACTTATATCTCGTTATAGCATGATTGTATATGAATTCAAAATAATCTTATACCAGCAATTTTGGTAGTCACTGCCAATGGTTTGCTATAGCAGGGGGGGTAAATTAAAAAAATGCTATAATTTATGGTGTTGAATATTTTTAAAAGGAAATAATATGCGTATCCTACACACGATGATTCGAGTTAAAGATTTAAATAAATCTATTGAATTTTATAATAAAGTTCTTAATATGGAAGTAATCAAGAAAAAAGATTATCCTAATGGTAAATTTACTTTAGTATTTATGGGTTATGGCAGCGAAGAAGAAACTGCTTTAATTGAACTTACGTATAATTGGGGTGTATCTGAATATGAACTAGGTAATGCGTTTGGGCATATCGCAATTGAAATAGAAGATATGGACAAAATTTGCCAATTAGCTATTCAATATGGAGGACGCGTAACTCGTGAACCGGGTCCCATGAAATTTGGTGGCGAAAGAAATATTGCTTTTATTGAAGATCCAGATGGCTATAAAATTGAACTAATTGAACATCAATCTCTATTTGCCGATATGCACACTCGCTTGGATTTTGGTAATACTTAACGTTTTCAATAGGTTTGAATAAATATTTCATGAAATAGTGAAATAGGTGCCTGAAATCAATTCTAAGAGGGATTAATTTTCATTTTTTAGTGTAAATTTAACAATTTACCTGGGTTTATTTCACTAAAATTTTAAGTGTAATTTAATTAATAGCTATTAAACTGTTGTTATTAACACCTTGATTTAATTTGTTATTTAGTTTTACATATGCCCCACCTAAAAAGGGAGTCGTGAGTTCACTTTTTAGTGTAAAGTTTAGTCTGTTAGCTTAATTGTGGGAAGAGGTTTTACTGTGGGGGATCAAGGCGAACTATTTAAATTTAAAATTATGTCATCTAATGACATTCATAGGCGTTTACTTAAGGAGCAATTTCCAGAAATTGACCTTCCGGAAGATAGTGTAGCAGTGTTTATAGAAGATTATCTGGAACAACTGCCGCGCTATAAGTTTTGTAATCACCAAAAATTTAATAAGTTGAGTGAAAAATTGTTAAATAAAGGAAGCCCTCCTATAAGGTTTGACTATATTTTGCGGCAATTAAAACCCCCGCTTTTATTAGCGCCTAATGTTGAGGATTTTTCTAGTACAGATCTTATAATTTTCAATATAACTAATCGTCAGTTTTATATTTTACATAAAGGTAAAGTAAAAATGTTGAATATGAGTAATTGTAGTTTCAGATTAAAATCCCAACTAGTAGCTATTGCTAAACAAACTAATATTGAATTAATGCAAAATAGTTTAAACGGCTTATTTAAATCTTACAAATACGTGAAGCATTCTGTAAATCATAATAATGTGGTTTTGGAAACACACTCGGTTAATAACCCGCAGCGTGGGTAATATACTTGAAAGTTTAGGTTTAAATACGATGAGTATTAATATTTAGTCCTGTGTTCAATTACGAACAGTATATAAATTAATAAAATACTGAATGCTATTATTAAATACAGCTTTTTGTTGAATTATGGAATAGTTGATTTTGGCTATATCTTCACGTTTTTGTTGTGTGAGGTTTATTGCCATTGCTAAATCATTATCTAATAATTCACTATTTTGGTTAATTGTTCCATTGATTTTATCCATGATCCATTCCAGGTTTGCTGGAAGGTTAGACACTATAGGATAAGCTCCGTAGCTCATGGCTTCTAATAAACTAAGTGAAGTAGCATCACTAGTGGGGATTGAGATAAATAACATAGCTTTTTTATACCATGCGCTTAATTCCTCATAATTTAACATACCTGTAAAAACTATTTGTTCTTCTTTTAAATTGAGAGTTTTAGCGAGTATTTGTAGTTTTTCTGTATCGGTACCTGTTCCGGCTATGATTAACTTAAACTCAGGAAAAATAATCTGTAATTTAGCAAAAGCCTTAATTATTTTATCTATATTATAGTTAGCCTTATGTAGACGATTAGATAAAATAATTTTTTCTTTGGCATTGAAATCTAAATTGGGCGGAAAATTTTGTACTCCAAAATTTATAGTGTGTAATTGCTTAATCTTAGGTAATAGTTTTTTTATTTGACTTGACATATAAAGCGAATCAGAAGTTACAATATCACTGTGAGTTAAATTAAATTTAACCATTCTTTTGAGCCATAAGTTTTTATAGGGCAACACTAATATATCAGAACCCCAGGTGGTTAATATGACTCTATAAGATAATTTGGTTAATAAGATGGCTTTTATAGTATGGTAAGCATAACTATTGGCTTGATGAATATGAATAATGGCATGTGCGTAAGGCATAATTATTTTAGCAATTTGAAATTTAGCTCTTATATTGCTGAGTCTAAAATTTATGACATATCCCTCTACATTAGAAGGCAAATTAAATGGGTCTAAAGCATTAGTAATAAATATAATTTTAGAAATATAACTACTAATTGCTTTAATATAACGAATAGTGTGGATTGAGTTTGATCCAACCAATATAACAACAGGTATCATGTATTAGCCCATTCATTATAGTATATAGCTAATTCCGGATGGGTTGCAAGATACTTCTTATCCATTTCTCTGGTATCACCTACTTTTTGCGCAGGGTTGCCTGCAATAATAGCAAAATCCGGGAAGGTGCCTTTGACTAGACTATAAGCAGCTACAATCGAGCCTTTGCCAAGTTGTGAACCAGGCATAAGAGTGGCGTGTGGACCAATAAATGAATACTTTCCAATTTTAACTGTTCCAGTAATATAGCCAATATAAGATGGTTGATTAATATAATGTTTACCATAAAGACGAATTGCAATATGAGATGAATGAGTTGCAATCAATACATTTGCACCAATTTGACAACCTTCTTCTATAGTTAGTCCGTTACTGCATTCTAGTATGGAATTATGCCAAATGAAGACATTGTCTGCAATATCTAATTGCTTAGGGTTAATAATATCTACGGTATTACTAATTCTAGTTCTGGGTAAATAGATTTTATCAGCTCTGGTATAACCTAATACCATTCTTGGAGACGCAATATACTTATTCAGTAAATTAAAGAGACGCCATATATATTTTTTAATCATTATTGTGTAATATCCTAATGCTTGAAGAATTATAGCATATGTTATAATATTGCCAATGGTTTTTTGTAATTCATAAAAGTATATTATGCTTCAACACTTCTTTTTAAATTACCACAATGAATTATTGTGGTTTTTATCTATTGGAATAACATTTTCATTTACGCTATTAGCATTTCGGTTATGGGGTAAAACTGGATTATTTGTTTTCGCTGTAGTTTCAACTATTTTGGCGAATATTCAGGCATTAAAGCAGGTTGATTTATTTGGTATGCATGCATCAATGGGGGATA
Source organism: Burkholderiales bacterium (assembly GCA_018061465.1). Classification (GTDB taxonomy): domain Bacteria; phylum Pseudomonadota; class Gammaproteobacteria; order Burkholderiales; family UBA11063; genus Aquella. Next base: position 7,002 of record JAGOUD010000045.1, on the reverse strand, counting down.
TTAGTTATATCGGAGTTTATTTAATATCTGATATTTTGTCGGAAAATTATGGCAAAAGTACTGCGCGTAAAATAGTAAGTCTTGGCGTGTTATCGACGCTAATTGCGACTATTCTTATGTATTTATGTTTACAATTAATTCCTAATAGCGTAGATCAGGCACAAGGCTCATTAAATATGATATTTGGTTTTTTACCGCGATTAGTATTAGCAAGTATAGTAGCTTTTACGGTATCTCAAAGTTATGACGTAGTTGCTTATCAATTTTGGCGACGACTCTTTCCCGCATATCGTCATATTTGGATTAGAAATAATTTAAGCACTCTTATTAGCCAACTTTTAGATAATTCAATTTTTACTTTAGTAGCATTTAGCGGTATTTTTGCCTTTCCCTACATGATTGAAATATTTATTACCTCTTGTATTCTGCGGACGATAATTTCTGTTCTGGATACACCATTTGTCTACTGGTCAGTAAAAATGAAACCTAAAGCTATTGAAATTTAGAAACATACGGTTAGTAATTGAAAGTTGGACTAAATGTTAATACTCAAAGACTATGAGTATATACCACTGATTAATATGAATTTAGAAAGAATGTATGCAGCGTTACAGTAAAATATATGAAAAAAATCCGCGCGAAATTGTATTGTTAAAATCATTGCCATGTGTTTATGGTAAATGTACTTTTTGTAATTATATTTTAGATAATTCCTTAGATGTTAATGAAATCAATGCTATTAATAGGGAAGTTATTGCTTTGATTACTGGAGAGTTCGGAGTATTAGAAGTAATAAATTCTGGTTCGGTATTTGAAATACCAAAACCAATGTTAGACAATATAAAATCGATTGCTGATACTAAAAATATTAAAACTTTATATTTTGAAGCATATTATGGTTATAGAAAGCGTTTGCCAGAAATGTGCCAATTTTTTAATCAGCAACAAATTAGATATCGTATTGGTATTGAAACATTTGATGATGAGTTTCGAGAAAAAGTCTTAAATAAGCCATTTCCTACAGATAATATTGTTGAACTTAGCAGAGAATTTTATTGCTGTATGCTTTTAATCTGTATTGAAGGGCAAACACGTGCGCAAATTTTAAATGATATAAATATTGCACGAACCAATTTTAAGGAAGTAATAATTAATGTATTTGTAAATAATACCACTAAAATTAAACGTGATGAAAGTCTAGTTGAGTGGTTTATTAAAGATATATACCCGAATCTTAAAGATATACCTAATGTTGAGACTCTGATAGATAATAAAGACCTTGGAGTATTTGTGCAATAATTATTTCCATAAATTATGTTAATACATAGGGGAATCAATGCCGGTAAAATAAAAAAATAAAACCAGAACCTCCAGCTTTGGCATTAGCATAAGCAATAGCAACAAAAAAACTTTAATAAATATTTTTGAATTATTGTTTCGTTTTCCTAAAACTTACAGCTAGTCTGTTCCAAGCGTTAATCGTAATAATTGCCATGGTAAGGTTGATGGTTTCTTTTTCATCAAAATTCTGTATAACTTCCTGATAAATATTATCAGGCGCATGAGTTTGTGATAGTAAGGTAACGGCTTCTGTCCATGCCAAAGCTGCACGTTCTCTTTGTGTAAAAAGCGGCGATTCTTGCCACACTGCAACGGCATGTAATCTTTGTTGTGATTCTCCTGCTTTGCTGGCAATTGTTGTATGAACATCAACACAATAAGCACATCCATTAATTTGAGATGCCCGCAATTTGACAAGCTCAAGAAGTTGTTTTTCTAATCCACAACTATTAACAAAATTTTCAAGGTTCATCATTGAATTAACCGCATCTGGAGAAATTTTATTGTAATTAAGACGTTCCATATTTTATCCTACTAATTTATAACTAACAATATTTTACCATCTATCGCATCAAGTAGCATGCATTACTTGCTAAAGATCCTTATCTGAAATGTCATCAAAATTAGAGAGCATTGCTGTGGTAGATGTTAGTGGGGCATAACCAGTTGACTCTGAAACTCCACCTTGACTTAAATAACTATTGCCAATAATAAATGTATTAGTTTCAGAAACTCCGCCAATTGTTTGGGGTAAAATAATTTTAAAGCTACTCCTATTGCTGTTTATTTTGTTAATTTGGATTTTCTCTACCAAATCTGCAGTTTTAGCATCCTTAATTAACTGTGGTATGGTTACTTTTATAATAGCATCAGTAGTAGGCAATACCTGCTGCGCAACCCGTATTAACAATGAAAGGTATGCTCTTCTATGCTGAAAACTTCTACCTGGAATAATACTTGTTGGGATACTAGCTAAAAATTTATGAAATTGGTCTGCGTTTTCAAGGGCCGTGTATTTATATAATTCAGATTTTGTTTTTATGTCAGCTAGAGTGCTACAGATTTCCATATACAAGGTCAATGATAGATAGTTGTTATGTATTGATTGAAGAATATCATTATATAATATTGCATTCAATCTTTTTTTAATAGCTTCAACATAGGAGGTGGTTTTATCATACGAATTTGAATCTATATTCATTTTATAATAGGTTACATGTGAATAGGGATATGATAAATTAGAATTAAATGACAGTTCCATCTCTTTATATATTGTCCAGGTTTTTATGGAATTAAATAAACCAAATGAAAATTGGTTGTTGTCCTTTAAATTCATAAATATAAATGATTTTATAGGCTTCATAGCGCTCATTTCAAATTTTTTAATTATTCCAAACAACCTACCCAATATTTTGTCTCCCCCATCCAATCTGGATAACATTCCACCATTTTGCTCAAATTCTTTAATATATTCTACTAGCTCGGCCAAAGACGAAGTTAAATTTTCTAATAAATCGCTGCTTTGCTTGTGAGTAAGTTTTTGAATTAATTCTTGTAATCTGTCTCCAGATATTAATATTTTTAGCTTCAATACTTCGCATAATAAATTTTTATATAAATAATTTTTCCCTGGTATATTAACTATTAAAGCCTTATATAACTTATCAGCCTTTATTATAAGCATCTGCCCTTCATGCGTATTTAAGAATTTTTCATCTACCAATCTAAGCTTAATAATAAAATTATCAAAAAGGTCCTTAACTGTGACAAAATCTTGCTCTAACATAGCTGGATGTTGTATTACGGTTATTATTTTATCTAGGTCTATAGACAGGGATTCTGAATGTGACTGCTTTGATGAATTTTTATTTGCAGTTTGGGGAGACTGAACTCCCGTATGAGACAAATGGTTAACGCGCACTTTCTTATCTTTCTCTAAAAATCAGCTGGATTTAATTGCTTTGTTACATGGCCTGGTCAGCTCTTTATTTATATATGGAAGATAAGCTTGTAAAAAACTTCTTGCCATATCCAGATCAGTTAGGCCTTTCTTTACAAATTGATCATGTTTTTTAGTTAGCTTCATATAGTAATTTTTTAAAACCAACCAATAATAACATATTTTAGCCTGCTTTTGTAAAAACCATAGCGAGTCTGGGACGTCAATGAGCCCCAGTTAGAATTTTAACATTTTGAGGTAAATATAAATAAAATTAATTAAACCTATCTGTGTGAATCATACAAATAACATTTTTACCGTAGTAAATAGGCTGTGGACAACTAGCTATTCTAATAATAATATAATTAATAATGGATCTGTGATTATATATAACCCTCTAGATTTTTTCCTCACAAATCCAGAGTTCTCCAGGTATTTCAATATTCTGCTAATATTCGATTTTTGTATAAATGATAGTTCGGTAAATGGACTCAATTCTAAAGCTAAAATACGTAGTATCTCTACAGCATATTGTCTTTCATCATTAAGTTTTTGCAATTGCAATTCTAGGTAGCCTTTTTCTCTATCAAGCAGCTCCACATGAATAAAATTATATAATTGTTCTAATGTACAATGCGGATTATCCTCCAAGTATTTCACCACTTGAGCTGTATAATATGGATGCCCTTGCAATGTTGCAATTACTTCATCCAGTATCCTAATATATACTTGTTTATTCTTATCATTTGATGAAAGATTGTTCCTAATATAACTATAAACATCTTCTATACTTAATTCTTTGAGATAGACTAATTCACCAAATCTATAAAATGCACCTGTTTTGTCCAAAAAAATCTTATTCATTACTGTTTCTTGACTACCAGAAAACAAATAACTTACATTTGTATGTCGTTGTATAACAGACCTAAAAACTTTAATAATCCGCTCTCCAAGCGAGTATAATTCACCAAATTCGTCGAAAAATACAATTACTTGCTTCTCTGTTTTTAGCGCAATTTTTTCAAATAATTGCAAAGACTCTTCTAGAAGAGTCCATTCATCCGCATTTTTATAAACATGAAATAATGGTTCAATTTCCAAATCTTGATATTTTACTTTTAAGTTAAAAGTAATGTTTGTTTGATGCCACATACGTCTTAATTTACCAAGTATACCTAAAGCATTTAATGTTTTTTCCAAAATACATTCAGCAATACTCCTAATACTTCCACCAGAATATGTCATTAAATCTATATCAATAATAATATATTTGTTATCTTGTCGAAGTATATCTAATACTTGGAGCGATAGCATAGTTTTACCATATCTGCGCGGTGCGACTAGAACATAATCCCGACCTTTTCTTAACCCATCAGATAATTTTTGTATCTCAGATTTTCTATTTATAAATACCGATTTCATTAATATACCTCGCTAATTTAGAGTGAACTGTGATTGCTTTTATAAGGAATTATATCATAGTTAGATAATAACTATTATCTAGATTTGATAATACGATGGTCAATATCATTAGGTTCGCGGTGACGGTCATGGCATTTTTGTGGAAACTTGTTCTCACAAATTGCTATAAGATATCTCAAGAAACATATTAAGAAAAATAGTATTAATAACACAAGTTTATGGTGTTTAGAAGCAATTGAAACTCATAAAATTGATAAGAAATATAAAATGGTTATTTTAAATTCGGTAGTTCAGTATTTTCCAAATGTAGAGTATCTTGTAGAAGTAATTAATCAGTGCATAGACCGGTTATTGCAGAATGGACATGTATACATTGGTGATGTAAGAAGTTTGTGCCATTTACGGGAGTTTCATGCTTCAGTTTTATTAAACAAGAGTCACTATATAGAAAACCAAGATGATTTCCAGGGTATTTTAGAATATGTAATTAATGAAGATAATGAGTTAGTTATTGATCACAATTTTTTTTACTATATGAAAACCATAAATCCCAAAATCAGCCATGTACAGATTTTACTTAAAGAAGGGGCTTTCCATAATGAGATGAATTGTTTTAGATATAATGTGATATTACATATTAATCATGAGTCTGTACCTCAGAGTAATTTAGGGTGGCATGAATGGAATATTAATAAGACTAATTTATCTTATCTTAGAGAAAAACTTGAGCGGAGAGTAGATTATATAGCAATAAAAAATATTCCTAACCAACGTCTATTTGGATTAAGTGAAATATTATGTAAGAAGATTAGAAATAAGTTGGGTTTAAAAGCAGCATATAAAAAAATTATGCTCCAGAGCCAATTACACTCAATAGATCCTTATATAATATCTCAGCTATCAAAAGAATATGGTTATCAGGCGATGTATACATGGTCACGTAATCCGAGCTATTTTGGTTGTATTATAAAAAAATATGAATTAAAAATTTCTTTCGATGATTGTTATGATATAAAACGGATTAATCGTCGTTTAATTAACCCCCATAATTTTACAAATCATCCTTTAGTTAGCAAAGCCAAAAAAATTGTTGCAAAAGATATTAAAGATTATTTAAAATCTATTCTGCCATCTTATATGGTGCCTCAACATTTTTTAATTATGTCCAGTATACCTATAACTTCTAATGGTAAAATTGATATAAAATCTCTATCCCAAATAGCTGATTTAGCCTCTAATAATTCTCCTGTTATACTCCCACGCAGTACTACTGAGAAAAAAATTGTAGCTATATGGCAGGAGATATTAGAAATAAAAAAAATCGGAGTAACTCAGAAATTTAATGAGTTGGGAGGAACTTCATTGCTTACACTTCAACTTTTATCCAAAATAAACCAACAGTTTAAAATTAATTTGGAACTTACTAATATTGAGTATGGTAATATTACAGTCCGTAGTCTTGCACAACACATCGAGTCAGTTAAGTAAATTTTCAGATGGAAGCGGTATGCTTAATTTTACAAGTGATCAAATGTATCAAATTATTGATATTATACCAGCTAGTATATATTGGAAAGATAAAAATGGTTACTATTTAGGGTGCAATGAATATGTGGTTAAAATGGCAGGAATGAGTAATAAATCGGATATTATAGGAAAAACTGATTATGAATTACCTTGGAAAACTATAGCAGATCATACCCGAATTCTATTTTAATTAAAAATCTTTAAAATTTTGTGCGGAATGTAGGATACCATCTGATTATAATTTACAATATAGTTTTAAAACGTGTGCTTAATTTAAAACTAAAATTCATGAGTTTTATAACTTAACTTGGGATATGATTTCGTCAGAGTTGAAAGATAGACTTAATGATAATTTTCAGAAGCTAAAACCAGTATTTTGAACTTGGTTGAGTATACATAAAAATTTAAGTGTAAAATTAATACACAAAAATGCGATAATTTTTATTGCGTTATCATTCATTTTATCCATGGCATACACCACAAAATGGGATTATATCTTATACTGAATTAGCTTCAGAATTTGATTAGGATATGTTACCTTTAATTAAAGCTTTTCAAAAAGCAGACTTATATTCTAAAGTACCTAAGCTACCACCTTTAGAAGCTTTTGAAGTTAAATATAAATTGTTATTGGAATAATATATACCAGAGATAAAAATTGCTTGGTAAAGTTAGATAAACATGATTAATGAAAAAAAAGCACGGGCTATATTACCCATTTTAGTCTCAATAGTATTGTTTATGGAATTTTTGGATATTAGTATAATAAATAC
>JAGOUD010000206.1 GCA_018061465.1 Burkholderiales bacterium | reverse complement strand
GATTGAAGCACGAATTCAAGGCAAGACATCTTTAAATGTGGCCGAAATCAGATCTTTAGAATTTGCTAAATTGGGGTATTTAACACAATTAGAGGCTGCGAGAACCTTACTTTATGGCTTAGATACTCGTAGCAGACAACAACCGGGCGGAGCAGCTGTGATTGCTGATACCGTTAATTTGATGACAGCGTTAACTGCGATAGAAGAATATATTAATAGTGAAGATTGCTTACGAGGAGCTGATCACCCGGTTAGTACACTGGATAGTGAAATTTTCTCTTTATTACCAAAATTACTATCTGTAATCACGGATGTTAATAATAGAAAAAATGTTACTAGCCAATTACGTCGAATTCGTAAAATTTGTCAACGCTCAAATCAAACGGATTCAAGATTATTGCAAAAATTAGAAGCTTTTAATCCTGAAAATTCAGCATGGTTTCAAGAAGCTTTACACACTTATGAAATAATTGCAAATAACTTAGATTTAAAAACCTCAAGTCATTTGTTATATAATCCAATTCAGATGAATTTAGCTAAACAAGTTGGATTTGGTTTAATCGATGGATTGCTTCTTGGGTACGCTTTATTAAGTTCCGTGGTTCAAACAGCTATACAAACAGGTGGTAGCGCTTGGATAGGTTTAAGTACTGTCGGCACTACGGTTGCAGATGCGGCAAGTAGTGTATTTAATTGTTTGACCAGTTCAAATACTAATCCTACTGCAACCTTTGACGAAGCAACCATACAACAATTAACTGCTCCTGCAATTTTAGATGCAAATATAAAAGTTAATGGAACCTATTTACAAAATCGAACAGCACAATTAACGGCTCCAGATTATATCGATATTTTTGATTCCTATGATTTCCAATAAAGGATAACTGTCTGTGAAAAAAGATTTAAGAGTCTTATATTTAGATAGAGAAAACATTGTCCGATGCGGTTTTGGCTCTATTTACCACGCTTCGGTAATTACCGGACCTACTAATTTAATTCAAAAAATTGTTTATTATCTGTTAACCGAAACCGGGTCAAACTATTTTTCACCAACAGCAGGTTCAGCATTTGCTGCTATTGATAGTGTCAATTGGAGTCCGGATAATCAAAATGTGATTAAAGCAAGTATTACTAATTCTATTCTTGATATTGAAAATAAAATAAAACTCTCCCAAATACAAAATAAGTTAGAACCTGAAGAATCATTAAATAAGCTTCAGGTAACTAATATTGAATACGAAGCATCAGAGTATGCTTGGCGCGTTACATTAGAAGTTACTAATCTTCTTAATCAAACATTTACGGTAAATATTTAATGAATAATGTTTCAGAATATATTCGTCAGCTTTTATTAGCTTACGATAACAATTTAGATCTTCGTGAAGGCTCGGCATTAAACGATTTATTAGTTAATGCAGGAGCAGCAATTATTACAGATTTAAAACTTCAACAAGATGAATTATTTCAATATCTAACTCTGGAAAATCCAGACGCGTTAGATGAGGATACGTTAGACACTTTTGCTAAAACTTTTTTAGTTAATAGACAAGTAGGTAGCAAAGCTAGCGGATATGTTCGGCTCTATTTTTCGAGTCCACGAGCAATTAATATTCCAGCTGGCACTCGCTTCGAGAGCGCGGCGGGACTCTTGTACGAAACCATCTACGGATATAGTTTTACTGAAGCAGATTTACGAGCAAATAACGAACGTTATCCTTATTATTCGACTGGGGATGTTTACATTGAAGCTTTAGAACCCGGGGTGCAGTTCGATGCGCAACCTGGAAAAATCACTAAATTAAAATCTGTCTTACCTTTTGTTCCCGCTCAAATTACTAACCCTCGAGCTATTGAGGGTTCAACTGAACACGATACAAATAGTGTATTATACACAAAAATTTTAAATGCTGCATTAAATAAAACTTTATACACTTCAGCCGGATTACAAACTGTTATTACTGAACAATTTCCTACCATACAAAATATTGTAGTTGTGGGAACAGACAATGAAAAAATGCTCCGAGATTTAGCATATTCGGCTAATCTTTCTGGCCTAGTGAGAAATGTTTTATACGAACGCTCAGATTATTACGGGTCTTTCGGGCCAATAAGTTCAGGTTATTTATATAGTGGTATTCTAGCTGGATCGTATTATCATTTTGCTCCATTCAATGAATCAGTTGCATATTATAATGGTGTATCTTATTCAGGAACTTTAACTTCTGGTGTATTACCCGCAACAAGTAGTTTTAATAGAGAGTTTTCAATTGATCAGTACGCAGGATTATACAAAAAGGATTCCAGTTATGCTTTAATTGAAACTCGTGTTTTGCTCGATGAGAATTTTGATCATTCGAATTTGGCAGAAATTGGTTGGAAAACTTCTGATTCAGCAGCCGGTCTCGGATACTTACGCTATTCAAAAGAAATTGAAGTAGCTAATGGTTTTGTGCGTTTAGGATATACACCAACAACAGTTACTGAGACATCAAATGTCTTAATTAGCCCCGATTTATTTGATCAAGTAAGCGGATTAATTGACCGCGCGTTAGCATTGTAAGGATAATATATGTCAACTTCAAGAACTGTAGCTACTGAGGCTATTTATGCAGAATTAAGTCAAATCTTCCAAACTGGTAAATTTGATTTCATGCCCATTGTGACCAAACCTATTACACAACATAATGGTATTGAAATTCAAGGTACCTTTAAGTTCAGTGATAGTACTACTGAACGTATACCACCAATGTGTTATGTGACGGTTAGACGAGATCCAACGGATCCATATCCACATAATGGATTTGGTTTTGCTTTTTCTAAAATGAGTTATACCGAAAATACAAGTGGAATTTTTAATATTTATCTAGTTGACAATAGTCCTCTTGTGGATGAAGTATTTTTATATAATGAGAACATACTACAAGAAAATGGAGTAAATAATTTTCTTGCTGCGGGAAGTCGTGAATTGGTGAACAATACTATTTATCGATTTAAATTACAAATTAATGAATATAATAGTTCTAAACTTTGGATCATCGGCGGTACTGCAACCGAAAATAGTATTGATATGGACTCGGGTTTATCGTCTTCACCTTATTACCCGTCGGGGCATGTATCTGTTAATGTCAGTGGGTATATTGTAAGTATGCCGGCACGTTATTATGCTTATGAACCTCAATCAAATGGAGATACTTTTGGCATCGGGGTTTTAGGAACTAAACAAGGTCAATGGTATTTTGATGATTTACAAATTCATTCTATTATTCCTAATTATCCGTTTGCATATTTCTATTTAAAAATTCCTAGTAATATTGTAAATACAACTCAACCAGCTTTGTTAGAATGGGATGGCTATGGAGTCTGGGGAGATGCCCCTTATACGGGCACATCTGGTA
>JAGOUD010000205.1 GCA_018061465.1 Burkholderiales bacterium | reverse complement strand
ATATTATTGATGTGGGTAGTGGAATGGGTGTACCCGGAGTTATAATTGCAATTTGCCGACCAGATATAAATGTGTGGGTTATTGATTGCAATTCTAAAAAAACGGCTTTTTTACAGCAAGCAGCAATTGAACTTAGGTTAAAAAATTTACATGTGGCATGTAGTAAAATAGAAGAGTATCAACCCCTAGTTAATTATGATATGGCAATATCGCGGGCATTTAGTGATGCTTCATCATTTTTAGAGAAGATTAAGCATTTAAACGTACCATTAAGTATGTTGATGAAGAGCAGTAAAGTTTATGGCGAACTGGGTTCAATTAAGCCGCAGCAATGGCAATATGATCTGATTGAATTAGAGCTACCTGGAGTGCTGGATAAAAGGTATCTTTTAAAGATCTATACTAATCCTCTTTGAATCCCGAATTTTGTCGAACTTGATAAAAAGCTCCGTATGTACTTTCTACATATCATTATCTTTAAATATATAAAGGTTTAAAATGCAAAATAATATAATTGCGGTAGTTAATCAAAAAGGTGGTGTCGGTAAAACTACTACGGTAGTGAACTTGGCAACTGCATTAGCTAATAAAAAGGTTTTAGTTGTTGATTTAGATCCTCAAGGCAATTGTACAACTGGATGTGGAATTGAAAAAAATCAGCTGGAGCATTCAATCTATGATGCTTTAATTAATGAGACACTCATTACAGAGTGCATAATTAATTTACCCAATTGTGGTTTTGCGATTTTACCAGCTAATCGTAATTTATCTGGTGCTGAGATTGAGCTTGTGGAAGCTAAAGAGCGTGAATATAAATTAAAAAAAATCTTGAATATGGTTGCACATAGTTATGATTTTATAATAATTGACTGTCCACCATCATTAAGCTTGTTGACTATTAATGGTTTAGCTGCGGCTAATTTTTTATTGGTACCAATTCAGTGTGAATATTATGCGCTAGAAGGTCTGACTGACTTATTAAACACAGTTGAACGCTTAAAATTATCAATTAACCCTGATTTAGCGCTGTTAGGATTAATTCGAACTATGTTTGATGGTCGAAATAATTTGGCAAATCAGGTATCAGAGCAATTAATAAAACACTTTGGGAAAAAAGTATTTGCAACATATGTGCCACGCAATATTCGCCTGGCTGAAGCTCCTAGTTTTGGTATGCCAGCAGTTAAATTAGATAAGACTGCCTCTGGTTCACAAGCATATATTAATATTGCTAAGGAGCTAATTAAACTATTAAAAAAATAACTATATTCTTATCTTTTCTATACTTTTATCTTTAAGATTTCTTATCGGCTTCCTCTAATGATAATTATAAGGGCAAAAAAAGTAATTATGCTACATAAAATAATAACTGCATAGGGAGGGGGTGCGCCTAATACTGTCCACGTTATTTTTGAGCATTCTGCATCTCCTTCTAAAATTGTATTTAAAAAAGTTGGCAGTGGCACCCTTTGATATAAAATATTAAGCGGCATGCCACATGATAGCGGTTGCTGTTCTGGGGGTAAATTCATTAGCCAGGCATGATGGGCAGCAGTTTTAATATTAAATAGTGCAAGCGCAGCGATAATAATTGCATAAAGCCGTATGATTAGGTTTTTATGGGAATTGTGAAGGGCAAAGAGTATAGCAAAAACCATTATTGCGATAATAATTATCCGTTGTACAATGCACAATGGACATGGCTCAAATTTTAAATAAAATTCAGCATAGAAGGAATATAGCAATGATAATCCCGATATAGCAGCAATTAAGTAAAATACCTTATGTGGAGAGTAACGTCTACAAAATAACATATTAATGCCTAAAACCTTTCAAGTATTAACATTTAATTCAAACTTTCAATTATAAGCGGAATATAACAAGGCTTAATTATAACAATAAATTGTTATTGGGTTAGGTTAATTTTGTTACAATAACGCTAATTAGCTTTTTGGATAGACTGCATGAAGAGCGTTTTTTTTATTTCTGACCGTACTGGTATTACCACGGAATCTTTGGGAAATGCATTACTTACTCAATTTCCACTGCAATCATTTAAACGGGATTTTATACCATTTGTTGATTCTGAAGTACGTGCCGATCAGGCGATAGTTAAAATAAATGGGCGTTATTCACAATTTGGTACTCGACCTATTGTATTTACAAGTATTATGAATAAAGAAATTCGTAATAAATTTAAGCTTGATTATGTATGTCATATTGATTTTTTTGAATCTTTTATTCCTACACTTGAAATTGAATTGGGGCAAGAAGCATCCAGAGCAGTTGGTATGTCGCATGGAATTAATGATGAGGCAAAATATTATAAACGGATTGATGCTATTGATTTTTCCCTTTATAATGATGATGGGGTCACGGTTAAAAATTATGAAGCAGCAGATGTGATTTTAGTGGGGGTGTCACGCGTTGGTAAAACTCCTACGTGCTTGTATTTAGCTGTAAATTATGGAATTAAGGCTGCAAATTATCCATTTGCTGAATTAGATTTAAGCCACCATCAATTACCTAAGACTTTAATACCATATCATCATAAATTATTTGGGCTTACTATTGAAGCAGAACGGTTACATCATATTAGAAGTAATCGGCTGCCAAATAGCCAATATGCTTTATTAAGTACGTGTAAAGCGGAAATTTCGGCAGCAGAAAATATATTGCATCATTATGGTATTCCATATTTAAATGTGAGTAAAAAGTCAATAGAAGAAATTTCAGTAGCAATTATGCAACGAATTAAATTAAATCACAATGGATCGTAATTAATTTCCTCTATTATTGGTTTCTTTATATATTCAACAAATTAGATATACAATAACAACCATTTTTTATTAATAAAATGCTCTGAAGTTTTGCACTCAATGGTAGATCAACTTAATAAAGTTAAAAAATTATTGAAAGTTAACCATTATTAATGTTACAATCACGTGTTATTTAGTTATCCTTCAATTAAATATTTTTTATTTAACAGAAGTACATAATAAACAACATATATCGTCGCACATTTGTGGTTCGGGGGTGTAATTAGCTGTTTTATACGGTTATTTATCTAAATCCACAAGTGGAGGTTCAACCCTTTTTTATGGAAAAGTTATGTCTGATTCTACTCAAAGCATGTTAAAGTCAATGCTAGAAGCCGGTGTTCATTTTGGACATCAAACCAAATTTTGGAACCCAGGAATGAAACCTTTTATTTTTGGTTCACGAAATAAAATTCACATTATTAATTTAGATAAAACTGTGGTTTTATTTAAGGAAGCCCTAAAATTTCTCGAACAAACAGTTAGAAATAAAGGTACTATATTATTTGTAGGCACGCGTAGTCAAGCTGGTGAAATTATTGCTGAAGAAGCTATGAGAGCAGGTATGCCCTATGTTG
>JAGOUD010000204.1 GCA_018061465.1 Burkholderiales bacterium | reverse complement strand
GCTGTTACCCTATTCTGATACTCAATCGTTTACTGCCACATAGGCAGCTTAGAAATCACTGCTGTTACCCTATTCTGATACTCAATCGTTTACTGCCACATAGGCAGCTTAGAAATGCCCTAATTGGCTCACCCAAAGCCGATGCTGCAATCATTTAGTAAGCTGTTTGCTACGTTACTAATTATTACCTATATCGCTTGGTGATTATTTAGCTATAGGTGCCCGTAGGGTTATGTATAAATAATTTGCGTGAACTCTGCAAAATCTCCATCTTATTCCTGATAAGATACTGCTTAAAAATGGCTTAAATCAAATAACGCACTGTATTATAATATTTATTAATTACATGGGTTTTTGTCTACATTATTGGCAGATATTCAACCTAAATATTTAGGCGTTATAATTCGCTATGTTTTTAAGAGGGAATATATTATGAATAAATCACAACTGCTAGAATTAATTGGTGACTTTACTAAGCTGCTGGAGAAATACTCCAGTTGCCCCCATTTAACAGAATTAAATGCAACGGTGCAGTATAAATTATGTGATGTAATAGCTGATGCAGGATACTCTATACTAAATAAAGAGATATTTGATGAATTATTAAATGAACATATGAAATATGAAGACAATGAAAAAGTACACAAAGATAAAACATTAAGCTTTTTATTAGGGTTAACTCATAACTCCAATAATAATGCTTCCATCAGCAGCTATAAGCTTAATAATGATAATATGGATCAAGTATATAATATCTTACAGAGGTGCAAAATAGCCTCTTTTAATGATTTAACTCCTGAGGCATCTCCACAAAGTGATCTTACTTGGGTATATGAAAGAAATGCTATATTACCAGTACTTCTAGGCAATAAAGTTTTGCTTGAAAATTGAAAAATACCCTAAACATTAACATTGAGGAATGTTATAATAACTACCAATATGAAGCTAATGAATAAACATGATGAATTTGTAAAGAAATGCCTAACTGATATAGGTATGGCAGGAGAGTTTTTACAAACTTATTTACCATCTATGGTTAAGGATAAGTGTAACTTTAATAATTTATTCTGTTGTAAAATTGGCAACGAAGGTAATATGGATTTATAATTTTGCCAGAAGAATGGGAAAACAAAATTAAAGGTCATTATAAAGACACCGTCAATAGTTATGCATTAATGGCAATCTAGGAGTGTATACAAAAAGATGGGATTATATGGTAAATTTTTGCCTTGTTTTGTATATAAAGCTAATTTAGTGTAGTCAATTTTAATAGAATAAGTGCGTATATGGTAAATGAAATTGAGACTTTAATTCAAACGGGTGAGGGATACCACTTAGAATTTAAAGAAAGTGTAGATAAATCTTTAGTTAAAGAAGTGTGCGCTTTTGCTAATGCTGATGGTGGCACCTTATTAATTGGCGTTACAGATAAACAACAAATTAAATCCATTAAATGTGATAATAGACTATTATCTCAAATTCAAGATAGTATTAACCAGATTGATCCTAAAATTAAGGTAAATATTGCATCAGTAGATGATGTATTAGTTATTAGAGTGCCACGTGGTATGCATAAACCATATGGATGTGCAGATGGTTTTTTTCTTAGGGTTGGGGCAAATAGTCAAAAATTAACTAGAACTGAAATTGTTGAAATGTTTCAACGTGAAGGTGGGTTGCAATTTGATTTGTTAGACAATACGGTTGCAAATTTTGAAACTGATTTTGATCAATCTGCTTTTAATAATTTTCTAGCAAAATCAAAAACATCTCCTAGTATAACGCCACTACAGTTGTTAAAAAACTTAGGATGCATATACGATGGTGTATTAAATAATGCGGGAGCTTTATTTTTTACTAGATCAATAGAGTTTTCTGTTAGACAAGCAGTTTGTACGTGTATTTTATTTAAAGGTACAAATAGAGTTCATATTATTGATCGTAAAGATTATAGTTTAAATATGTTAGATAACATTGAAAATGCAATTAGCTTTGTTAAGCGACATACTAATTTGGAATATAAAATTGAACGACTTCAACGTGAAGACATACCAGAAATACCGGAAATTGCTCTACGTGAAGCGATTGTCAATGCTTTTTCTCACAAGAATTATTTTGAGCGAGGCTCAAATATTATGGTTGAAATATATGATGATAGGGTAGTAATTATAAGTTTTGGTGGGTTACCTGCTGGCTTAAATGAAGATGAGTTTGGTGTACGTAGTGTTCTTAGAAATCCTTTAGTTGCAGATTTATTGCAAAGAGCCAATTATATTGAGAAAGCTGGTACAGGTATACAGCGAATTAAAGATGCAGTAGCTGCACTTGGAAAAGGTACAGTTGAGTTTAAATATAGTGAAAATTGGTTTGATGTAGTATTTTCCCGCGTTTGTAACGAAAGTTCAGTGAAAAGTTCAGTGAAAAGTTCAGTGAAAATTATTGAACTAATTAAGTTAAATCCATATATAACTGTGTCAGAGTTAGCCCAACAATTAGATATATCAACTAGAGCAGTTGCAAAACATATTAAAGCTCTAAAAGATGAAAATCAATTAGAACGAATTGGGGCTGATAAAGGTGGATATTGGAAGGTTAAGTAAGGTATATAACCATAGTTAAAGTTAAAATATAAGGCGAATTTTTCTCAAAGGAATTGCAATATAATGAATTCGATTAAATGCCCACAATGTAATACAGAAATAGATGTAAACTAGGTTTTATCTCATAAACTTGATAGTGAATATAAACAAAAATATGCATTGGCAATGGAACAAGAAAATAAAACCGACAAAATGCATTTCTTGTATGGATATTTAACCAGTAATAAATTTAAAATGCACGTGGAGGCTATAGTTGAGGGATTTTCACAAATGCAAAGTGACTTAGATATCGAAAAAAGAGCCATGAATAAAATTTGGAAGCAAAGAGAAAAGCAGATTAAAAAGGTAATTGATAATACGGTTAATATGTATGGTTGAATTAAGGGGATAGCGGGTAATGCAATTGCAAATATTAGATGTCTTGAGTTACCAGCTCATGAGGATATGCTATCTGACAATTCTAAAGAATCTTAATTATTGCCCAAGCAATGAAAAAATCCGGTGAATTAGCTAAAAAAATAGCATTATATACCGGATTATCCTTAAGTGAGATTACAGAATTAGAAGAATAAATGAGAGGCTCTAACAATCAAAGTTATCCTGTAAAATAACTATGCGCTCAAATACTAAAGCACCTAATGTATCTGTAATATCAGTATATTGATCAATTGCTAAAACATCCTTATTTAAGTCTACATATATACTACACAAAAAGTAGCATTCATGTGCAGATAAATTATTGTTGATATATTCTTCAATTAAATCGACAACTTGATCAATAAATTCATTGGAATTTAATTCTAAAT
>JAGOUD010000203.1 GCA_018061465.1 Burkholderiales bacterium | reverse complement strand
ACCCAAAGCGCATCATTTCTATCGCGAATAACTATAAAATTGGGAGCCGGATATCTGCCATAAATATCGCCAATTGCAACAGGGCTATTAGCACCGCCATTAATACACTTCCACATATGCCCATCATATACCCATAGATTAGCAATTTTATCTACTAATACAATAGATGTAGGGGTGGGTCTACCAGCAATGCTGCTAACTGCTGGCGGCTGATTTTCACCACCAGTTAATTTACTCCATATTCGACCATTATAAACCCAGAGTTGCTCAAACTCATCAGGTTTCATCCCTAAATGAAATTCAGTCTTAGTTTGTAATACTATTGAGTGTAAGGATGGTATACCATATATACGACTAACTGATGGCGGATGTGACAGCGAGCCGTGGCCGGCTCTTGTGGTGGTTTGTTTACTCCATACTGTGCCATTATAAATCCACAGATCAAAATTACTATCTTGAAGTACAATAAAATTGGGCGTGGCTCTGCCATAAGTTTTACTAACTGCCGGTGGCTGATTTTTTCCTCCGGTTTGAAGTACCCACGATTCACCACGACGTATCCATAACGTATAATTAGCAAACCCACTCTCAGGATCTGAAATTATAACATCTTGTGTTGGATAAAAATAATCATCATTTAAACTACTAGCATTTAATGCTTTATTGTTATTATAGTCTATAATAACTAAATTATCGCTGCTACTATAACCAGTTTTCATATTCACGACCTTTGTTTTCAAGCCGTTATGTGGATTAACCGCATCAAAAGTAGTAGTTTGAATGTTGTTTTCAGAGGATTCATACTTACATGCAGTAACACTTATTAACACCACCAGCGATAACTGGGCAAGTTTAATCAATTTAAATATACTCATGATCTTTGAATCCTGAACTTGGGACTTGTTCCTGCCCCATTGAATCCAAACACGTTGAGTATTAACACTTAGTCCAGCTTTCAATTATTAACTAGCATGGTTAATAGGTTAGCAATTCTATCCTTTAAAATATGCCGGGAAACTACCATATCAATCGCTCCCTTCTCTAAGAGAAATTCAGCTCGTTGGAATCCATCAGGAAGTTTCTGCCGCACAGTTTGCTCAATTACGCGCTGACCTGCAAAACCTATTAGTGCACCTGGTTCAGCCATTACCACATCGCCCAAAAAAGCAAAGCTAGCAGAAACTCCACCCATGGTAGGATCGGATAATACAGAAATAAAAGGCAATTTTTTTTGCGTTAATAAGGTTAATGCAGCACAAGTTTTAGTCATCTGCATCAAAGAATTGACGCCCTCTTGCATTCGTGCACCACCAGAAGCCGCCACACAAATAAATGGACAATTAGCTTCAACTGCAGCCCTAATTCCGCGGGTAAAGCGTTCGCCAACCACTGAGCCCATAGAGCCGCCAATAAATTTAAACTCAAATGCAGCAACTATTACCGGCTTACTCTCAATCAGTCCTTGCATAACTACCAAGGCATCATCCTCATTAAGAGCCTGCTGCGCATGCTCCAGGCGTTCCAGGTACTTTTTGCTATCTTTAAATTTAAGAATATCAATAGGTTTAACTGATGTTGCTATTTCCACCCTATTATTTTTATCTAATAACATATCCAGACGTTCGCGGGCAGTTAGCTGATGATGATAATTACATTTAGGACATACCCTTAGATTATTATCTAAATCCGTATGATATAAAATTTCATTACAGCCATCGCACTTTCTCCATAATCCTTCGGGAACATTACTCTTGGTATTACCGCTATCGTTTGTCTGTACTTTAGGGGGTAATAATTTGCTCAACCAACTCATAAATAAAATAATCCTTTTTAAAACAGCCAAGTATCTATACCATTTGTCTTTAAGGCTAGACTTTGATACTGCGAGTAGCAGTTTTTAGCCCAACTTTCAAATACGAAGAGTATTATTACTGCACGTGAATTTTTTAAATTTTTTGGCAATTAAAAAAGCGATTATACCACAAATTAATCGATTAATCCCGATGCCTGAAACTAGCATGGTGTGATTAAAAGTGCTCTTATTTAAAAAAATAAAAAATGTAAGGTATAATAACAACGTTATTTTTTAAATACTTCAAAATGGATATCTAAAATAATTCTGAATAACTGCCCATTCTTGCAAGATAGAGTATGTTATCCGTTATCTTGTATATTAATAGCCAATCAGGTTTAATGTGTAATTCAGAGTAACCTTCATAGTTTCCACTTAGTTTGTGATTACGATAACTTACAGGTAATTCACCACCACTCAATAATAATTTAATTATTTCTTCAAATGATTCAAATTTTTTTCCTTGTGCTCTAGATTTTTTTACATCTCGCTTGAATGCATTAGATTGTTTAATTTTTAGCACTTAATCACTTTCCCACAAGGTTTTTAATTCTGCTAGTGTTACATCTTTGCCATTTCCACGTTCTAATTCTGCTATAGCCTCTCTTGTTTCACTATTGGGAATTTTTGTGCTGTATCTTACAGAAAATGGTATTTCCCGTTCCATAACAACTGTACGTAAAAATACACGAACAGCTTCAGATATAGTTAAACCCATCTCATTTAACAGAGATTCTGCTTCTTTTTTTAAATTCTCACCAAGTGCAATATGTACCTGACCAGAACGAATGTTTTTTTTACTACTTAACATTTTTTATGCCCTCTACATAAATAATATTAAATTATAACATATATTATACATAGAAGATATATAAATTTAATAAAAGAAGCGCCCATTTACCTCTGAAATGCGACAGTCTTGCCTATTGGGATATATCCGGTTAAGATATTTGTTCATAACCTCATTAGGGGTTAAAAATCCAAGAGATTTTCTTGAACGGTTATTAAGTAAATTTTGTACCTGCTCAATTTGTTCATCAGTAACTTTTCTATTAAACCTGATCATTCCATTAAAACATGATCTATTAATGAATAAAAAGTCTAGCGGATCTGCAGATATATTAAACCTTTCTTTTATATCATAATAATGGGACTCCCCCTTTAATAATAATTGGGCGCCTTCTGCTTCTAGATATTTTCTTATTAATGTTAAGTTTATTTTACCGTCTTTTAGAGCGTTGTAAAAGTTGATCAAATGTGGATTTGTATCTGCGAAAATTAAATAAAGGGTGCAGCCAGGTGCACCCTTTTATTAAAAAATTTTACTTTATCTAAACATATGCGTTATAATACCTCCAGCTTCATGCCCCATCAAAGTATTAACCTACTAATAATGGAGCATGAAACAGTGAATAATTAAGAACTGGCATTCTTAACTATTCTTCATTAACAACCTTTTTCAAGCAAAGGAGGTAACATATGTTTCATGCATGTGATATTGTACACCATTTGTCTATTAATCGTCACCATTCTGGTGTAAACAAGCTTTTAGAAA
>JAGOUD010000002.1 GCA_018061465.1 Burkholderiales bacterium | reverse complement strand
TTGTACGGCTCAAATTAAATAGCTTTTGATAAAGCACGGCAAAGTCCAGGATTCAAAGACAAAGAGTATATAACATTCACAGACAAAGAGTAACTAAACCATGAAACGCTTACTATGCCTCATCCTTATACTTGCAAATATTAATTTCATTTATGCCACTACAACTAAACATAAAAAGCATCAACATAAGCATCGTCATAAAGCTTCACAAACCGCCCAAGTTGCAGCTGTTGCTGCAACCACAGCGGACAACACAACCCCATCTATGCTGGCAACTGACGAAGAACACAGCATTAACCCAGCCCTAGATAAAATAAATTTCAAGGCAATTGCCAATCAACCTCGTTTATATTCATACTCAGCACTGGCAGTTAATGCCGATAATGGAGAAATTTTGGTTAGCAAGCATCAAAATGCTAAATTACCCATTGCTTCGATTTCAAAATTAATGACAGCTATGGTATTATTAGACTCAAAAGCTAACCTTGATGAATATGTTACAATCTCATCAGCTGATGTCGATACTTTGCGTAATACCTATTCTAGACTACGAGTAGGCATGGCCTTAAAGAGACGGGATTTATTGTTACTCGCCCTCATGTCGTCAGAGAACCGTGCTGCATTTGCCATAGCGCGCACAGCATATCCGCAAGGCATAACCTATTTCATAAAGAAAATGAATGAAAAAGCCTTAAATCTGGGTATGAGCCATACTCAATTTTACGACCCAACAGGGCTCACTAAATCTAATCAATCAACCGCAGAAGACTTAGCAAAAATGGTGCAAGCCGCCTTTACTTATCCTGAAATTCGTGCGGATACTACGACTAAAGGGGCTGATGTAGTTCTCGGTAAAAATTATACTCATCATTATATGAACAGTGACGCTTTAGTCAGAGCTGGAAAATTACAAATAGCTTTATCTAAAACTGGCTTTATTAACGAGGCGGGACATTGTTTAGTGCTTTATTCATTAGTTGATAAGCAATCAGTTATAATGGTATTTTTAAACAGTGCTGGTAAAAGTGGGCGGTTAATTGATGCCATTACAGTTAAAAATTATATTCAAAGCCTTAGCTAATATCCAAAACCCAAGCACTTGGAGGACTAACCTTTAGTCTAGCTCTTAATTACAATAAGTATATATAAACACTCATCACCCAGCTCTACCAATTTTATTTAACTCCTAAGAAAAATGCCTAAAATTTGCTTCTAATAGAATTAAGATAAATTTTTCGTATTTATGGAATTTTTGTTGCTTAATATGATACAATA
Organism: Burkholderiales bacterium; assembly: GCA_018061465.1. Taxonomy (GTDB): domain Bacteria; phylum Pseudomonadota; class Gammaproteobacteria; order Burkholderiales; family UBA11063; genus Aquella. Next base: position 46,253 of record JAGOUD010000002.1, on the reverse strand, counting down.
AGTGCCATTTGAGAGTGGCAATACAAATAATAATACGAGCTAAATTTATGATAATTAAAAATATTTTATCCCTAATTCGATTTAACAAACCGATTGGGACCATACTTCTATTATGCCCAACTCTTAGCGCTTTAGTAGTGGCAGCTCGTGGGATACCACCTCTTTATGCTATTTTAGTATTCTCAAGCGGAGTGTTTTTAATTAGATCTGCCGGATGTGCTATTAATGATGCTCTAGATGCCAATTTTGATAAATATGTTGCACGTACTAAAGACCGTCCGGTAGCAACTGGAAAGATAAAAAAAAATGATGCTATACTAGTTAGTATGATGTTAAGTTTAGTGGCTTTTATAATATCTGTAATTTATTTAAAACCCAAAACTTTAGGTCTAGCCGTTGTGGCGGGAATATTATTTATGACTTATCCATTTATGAAACGTTTTTTTTCGCTGCCGCAATTATACTTAGGAATTGCCTATAGCTTTGGCATTTTGATGGCATTTATAGAAATAAACGGTAAATTAGACATTTTAACCGGGCTTTTATTCATAGCAAATCTAGTCTGGGTATTTGGGTATGATACTATTTATGCTTTAGTAGATAGGGCTGATGACTTAAAAATCGGCATTAAAACTTCCGCTATAACTTTAGATAATTATGTGGTTATAGTTATTAGCTTATGTTATATAACCTGTTTTACAGCATGGTTATTGGTGGGAATAATATTACACTTAGGTATAGCTTATTTTATAATTTTAGCTTGGGTGGGTGGATTATTACTCTATCAGGTAATTATCTTGATAAAAGCCAGGACTGAATTTTATTTTAGATTATTTTTATTAAATGGATGGGTGGGGTTAGCTGTATTTGTGGGGCTTATTATGGGATTTATTTAGAATATGGAAATCTTAGTTAGTGATAGAGACTTTGTTAAAGCTATACCCAAACTACCGGGAATATATAGATTTTATACAGCCAGTGATGCATCTAATATTCATGGCGAATTACTCTACATTGGTAAGGCAGTTAATTTGCAAAACCGTATAAAATCTTATTTCCAGAAAACTGAAAATTTATCACCTAGAATTCAGTTAATGGTAAGTAAAATATTCCGAATAGAAATTACGGTTACTTATAATGAAGCCTCAGCTTTAATTTTAGAAAACAATTTAATTAAACACTTAAAACCTAAATATAATATAATTTTTCGTGATGATAAAAGTTATCCGTTAATCAGACTATCTCAACATGATTTTCCCAAATTAGATAGTTTTCGGGGCAAGGTAGATAATGACACTCATACTTATTTTGGCCCATACCCTAATAGTTATGGCGTTCGGCAAAATTTGGATTTAATTAGTAAAATATTTAAATTACGTAACTGTAGTGATGTAGTTTTTGCCGCACGTACCAGACCATGCATTATGTATGAAATTAAACGCTGTAGTGCACCATGTGTTAACTTAATAACTAAAAAAGATTATGCTGCATCAGTTGCATTAGCAGTTGACTTTTTAAATGGTAAATACTCAACAATAATTGAAAAATTAACTCAGGAAATGCTGCAGCATGCCGAAAATATGGAATTTGAAAAAGCCTCCGTAATTCGAGATCAACTAAATTTAATTAAGCATATAAGTTCTTCCCAAATAATAAACAGTTACCAACAACCACTAAGTGCAGATATAATAATTTGTGAAGGTTATGGGGAAAAGGTGTTTATTTATCTAATTATCTTACGCAATGGGTTATATATAGGGGATAAACATTTTATATTAAACAACCCGGATAACTCAATATCAAAGGTGGTAGAAGTTTTTCTTGAAAGTTACTATTCCGATAGCAGAAATACCCAGAGTGTATTTACCCAATACGAATTAACCGATAAGTTTAAACAATTATTTTTTCAAGCACTAAATATTAAAATTAGTAATGGCAGATATAAACAAGTCGAACAATTATATAAAATGGGACAAATTAATTTAGGAAAAATCATTAATCAGTACCAAGATGGAATAGAACTTAAACAAATAGCGGCTGAATTAGCCAGCATACTAAATTTAGCTAATATTAGACGAATTGAATGTATTGATGTGAGCCATAACCATGGTGAAAATACTGTAGGAAGTATAGTTGTGTACGAGGACGGGATTATTGATCATAATAAATATCGGCGTTATAATTTAAATGTTGATTCATCAGGGAGCCTCATTCGGGGCAACGATTTATTGGCAATGAAAACAATCTTACAACGGAGGTTGAATAACCATGAATTACATTTACCTGATGTTATACTAATTGATGGCGGATCCCTCCAATTAAATATATTAAAAAACATTCTAGATGACTATGAATTATGTGATAGAATAAGGGGATTAGCTATATTTAAGGGGGAACGGCGCAACCCTAAACTTGATCAAATAATCATAGATGATGGTAAAACCCTTAAATATTCTGAAAATAATCAATTATTTAAATTATTGCATCTCTTACGAGACGAGGCGCATAGATTTGCTATTACTGGACATCGTAAAAAACAAGTTAAAAAAATGTCTTATTCTGAATTAGATGAGATTCAAAATTTAGGCGCAAAAAAGAAAAAAGCGCTGTTAGCTCACTTTGGAAGTGTTAAAAGCATTGCTAATGCCAGTGTGTCAGACTTGCAAAAGGTGGTTGGAATAGGCAATGTTTTAGCACAACAAATATATGCGTATTTTCATTAATTAAGGAGTTTAGATGTCGCTAAATCTAGACTTCAAGCCTTAGGAATGCTGATATGTTGCAAAAGATAACTTGGCCTCTTTTACTGACGTGGGTGAGAATTTTTCTGGTACCAGTATTTGTTGGCGTTTATTATTTACCCGATATATTAGTTAGCATGCCAACTAAAAATGTTATTGCTACATTAATATTTATTATTGCTGCATTTACTGATTATCTGGATGGGTTTTTAGCACGTCTACTTAAACAGGAAAGTTCATTTGGAGCTTTTCTGGACCCAGTTGCAGATAAAGCAATTGTAGCAGCAAGTTTAGTTGTATTAGTTTATATGCAACGTACTTTCATGTTTGCGGCCATTATAATAATTGTGCGTGAGATTGCTATTTCTGCACTTCGTGAATGGATGGCGCAATTAGGGAAGACACAAAGTATAGCGGTTGCATATGTTGGCAAACTAAAGACTACTTTACAAATGGTTGCAATTGGGTTATTATTACTTGATTATCATGGCACTTACATTAATACCAATTATATTGGAAATTTTTTCATGCTATTAGCAGTAATTATTACACTTATTTCAATGTTTTATTATTTAGAACAAGCCAAAAAATACTTTTAGTTAGGGATTTGAATGACTAAGAAAAATACTGCATCAAAAGATGTTTCTACCACAAAAGCTGCATTAAAAGCCAAAACAACTTCACGTACCACTAAGCATGAATTAGAAGAAGATGATGAATTAAATAATGGCAGTGCACCTCTGGGTGATGAACTAGAACGTGGTAAGCACCGTCGTGCTCGTGGAAAACGCGTAGTAAAAGAAGAGGCTGGTCATGAAGTAAACCGTTTAATGCGTTTGGTTAGCTCTGGCACTGAAAACTTAACGGCTGAAGAATTAGCTAAATTAGAAGATCAAAAAAAGAAGTTACGTTATTTATTGGGTAAGGGAAAAGAACGTGGTTACGTAACCAACTCCGAAATTAATGACAATTTACCAGATCATATTACGGACCCCGAAATTATTGATCAAATAATAATGATGATTGAGACAATAGGGATCAAAGTATTTGAATATGAGCCTAGTCGTGAAGAATTATTGTTATCTGGTACTTCATCAGCAACGGTGGAAGATGATGAATATGCTGTAGAAGAAGCTGAAAAAATTTTAGCCAGCACTACATCAGCTAATGAATTTGGACGCACCACTGATCCCGTACGAATGTATATGAGAGAAATTGGAACATATGATTTATTAGATAAAACTGACGAAGCGGAAATAGCCCGCAAACTAGAAAGCAGCATAAAATCAATGATTTCAGCAATTGCTGATTGCCCTAAAATTATTAATGATATATTGCGAGTATACGAAGAAGTAGTTGCCGGACGGGTAAAAATTGAAAATTTTATTGACGAATTCATTGATGATGAAACCCTAAGTACACGTGGTGAAAGTTTAAGCATTGAAGACGAAATTGCAGAAGGTCTTGAAGATAGTGACGATGATGAACAATTAAGTCGTGAAGCATTGGAGCGCTTAAAACAAAAAACAACGGAATTTTTTGGAGAATTTAGTAAACTAGTTGATAAACAGAATAAAATCATTGACAAATATACGATGGATTCAGATAAATATAAAGAAGTTTTAGCTGAAATTACTCTTCAATTAGAAAAAGTTCGCTTTACCAATAAACAAATTGAGGCATTTTGTGATTTATTAAGAAATGGACATCGTGAAATTAAGGTATTAGAAAATGAGATTTTTCACATTGCTTGTGATATTATAAAAATTCCTGAAGACAAATTCAAAAAAGAATTTATTGGCAATGAAACCAATTGGGTTGAAAAACATGTAGCAAATAAAAAATATGCTGAATTATTTGAATCATTAAAATTTGATATTGTTGAAAAACAGCAGAAGATAGAGTTGGTTGAAGATGATTTGAAAATTAAAGTAGATACAATCAAGCAACTATTTAAGCAATTGCAAAAAGCAGAACGTGAACAAAAAAAGGCGCGTACTGAAATGGTTGAATCCAATTTGCGTTTAGTAATTTCAATTGCTAAAAAATACACTAATCGTGGGTTACACTTCTTAGATTTAATCCAAGAAGGTAATATTGGGTTAATCAAAGCTATTGATAAATTCCAGTACCGTAAGGGTTATAAATTTTCCACTTATGCAACCTGGTGGATTCGGCAAGCAATTACTAGAGCAATTGCCGATCAAGGACGCACTATTCGTATTCCGGTGCATATGATTGAAACTATTAATCGCATGAGTAAAGAGCACCGTAAACTATTACAAGAAAAGTCTGGAGAACCGCTTACTAAAGAATTAGCTACTCGAATGGAAATTACGGAAGAGAAAGTACGCAAAATTTACCAGGTAGCGCATGATTCAATTTCGATGGATGCGCCAATTGGAGATGAGGATGATACTAGTTTTGGTGATTTTATTGAAGATAAAGCAACCACTATTCCAGCAGACCATGGTGTGGATTATAGTTTAAAGAAAACCGTGCGCGAAGTCCTGGAAACACTATCTCCACGTGAAGCTAAGGTATTATGTATGCGTTTTGGAATTGACACCTTAACAGATCATACTTTAGAAGAAGTTGGGCGTCAATTTGATGTAACACGTGAACGAATACGTCAGATTGAAGCAAAAGCAATTCGTAAACTACGCCAGCCAAATCGGGCGGATAAACTAAAGAGTTTCTTAGAAAGTTTCGCCCAATTAGAAAAGATTGACCTTGAAGCTAAAGATGAAGAAATGTATTTTGAAGAAACTGAAGACGAAGCATAGGCAAATAGGTACTCAAAGCATGCTAGCGAGTAAATCTGCCTTATCGGTTTTTTCCCAGCTAAAAGCCTCTTCATTGCGCCCAAAATGTCCATAGTTGGCAGTTTTACGATAAATTGGGCGCAGTAGATCTAATTCATGAATAATGCCTTTAGGACGCAAATCAAAATACTGCATAATTAACTGCTCTATTTTGCGATCATCAATTTTACCACTGCCAAAAGTATATACATTAATGCCCACAGGACGTGCTACACCAATTGCATAAGCAATTTGTACCTGGCACGAAGTAGCTAATCCACTTTTAACTATATTTTTAGCTACATAGCGGGCGGCATAAGCTGCTGAACGATCAACTTTAGATGGATCTTTACCGGAAAATGCGCCACCGCCATGGGGTGCAGCACCACCATAACTATCGACAATAATTTTGCGCCCTGTAAGTCCACAGTCCCCCATCGGACCTCCGGTTACAAATTTACCAGTAGGATTAATTAAATAACGGGTATCTGCAACTAACATATGCTTAGGTAGAACTGGTTTAATAATTTCTTCAATGACTGCTTCAGTAATTTGATGGTGACTAATCTCTGGATCATGCTGCGTAGATAATACCACGGTATCAATAGCAATTGCCCGACCGCTTACCGAATCATAGCGCACAGTAAGCTGCGCTTTAGCATCTGGACGCAACCATGATAATTGCCCATTTTTACGTACCAACGCTTGCTGTTCCATTAATCTATGGGCATAATATATGGCAAAGGGGGCAAGAGTTGGAGTTTCGTCACAAGCATAACCAAACATAATTCCTTGATCTCCAGCACCTTGATCAAGCCCATGATCTTCATTAACTCCTTGGGCAATATCTTCAGACTGCTCATCATAATTTATGAGTATTGCGCAACTATCAGCCGCAAAACCATATTCATTTTTAGTATAACCAATATCGCGAATTACTTCACGTACCACATTAGCATAATTAACCCGAGCATCAGTAGTAATCTCCCCGGCTAAAACAACTAAGCCAGTATTTACCAAGGTCTCTGCAGCAACACGAGAATACTTATCTTGACTAAGAACGGCATCTAATACCGCATCAGAAATTTGATCAGCTACTTTATCGGGGTGCCCCTCAGATACAGACTCGGAAGTGAATAAATAATAACCCGACACAAATTATCCCTCTGTAAAAACTCTAAATTCAACTCTACGCTAGAAGTATTTTAACATATTATACATCCAGAAAGAGCTACATTTACTAATTTATATATGGTATAATCCTTGGAAATTAATAAAGTTAAAAATTAAAAATTTTAGAAACATCTAAGAAGAGCATGTTTACTAAATTACTTATTTTATTAGGAACGTTACTAAATGTATTATTTTGTTGAACAATCAATTGCCATAATTAAACCTAAACAACCATTTTTGAATTGGATACAAGAGCATTTTCCTGATATACCTGCTGATTTAACGTTAGATAGCATCCGCATCGATTGTAATTCTTATTTAATTCCTGAAGTAGAAGAAATTGAAGATGGAATTAATTTTATTGATAAAAAGTTTGCGGAACTATTTGCCCTGGAGTTAGCTTCGTGGACTGACGATGAAACTAAATGGCCAAATGACTTTAACCTTAAAATGTTCTGGGAGTGGTTTGATGTAGAAGTGCATCCAACTATAATTGATTTAACTGATGATAGTAATGAAGAAGTTGAAGAAACTCTACATTAGGCTGATTCTATCATGCGCGAATTAATTACATTAAGACCCAAAATATCTTTAATTTGGTTTGGATTAGCTACTAGTGGAATGCTATTATCTATAGTCATATTAATACTGCTGCAAAATTATTTAATGCTTATATTTATGTTTATTTATAGCATTACATTTATTATATGTCAGATTAAGTATCAACTTGAAATTTATCCTAATGGTAATAAAATTAGAATTTATAAAAATAACAGATACTATACAGCACAACTGGTAAAATGTCGTCAGTTAAGTTTTTTGTTAACCTTGATTACACTAAAATATAACGATCGTACAATTACTTTTTTTATCTTTATGGATAGTCTTAGTTTGACTAAATACAAAAATCTGCGAATGTTTTTACAATGGAACTAAATCAAGTAATTGAATATTTATCCAGCACAACTGACTGCGACCCCAATCTCATAAAAAGTAGAGCTTGCATTACTGCACTTAACTTAAAACCTACATACCCTATTATTTTGATTGGCGGCACTAATGGTAAAGGATCGGTATGTGCTTATTTATCAACTATATTAACCCAAGGAGGATATTTAGTTGGTAGTTTCACCTCACCGCATGTATTTAAATATAACGAGCGAATTTGTATTAATACTCAGCCAATAGATGACGAAATCTTGACGAATGTGCTCGAACAAATCATTAACAATTGGAATCAACACCAATTACCAAATTTAGGAATATTTAAAGCTTTCATGTTAGCTGCGCATTTGATCTTTATCCAAAAAAAAGTAGATATAGCTGTAATTGAAGTTGGTATCGGTGGCAGACATGATATAACCAATTTATTTGAACCATTAATTAGTGCAATTACTAATGTTGAATTAGATCATTGTGAATTACTGGGTAATACTCTTGAAGCTATTGGTCGTGAAAAATCGGGAATATTCAGACCGGGTAAATATAGCTTCTTTGGTGATGACACTCCCCCTATTAGCTTGATAGAATACGCTCAAGAAATTGGCACCAAATTTGAAAGGTTTGGTATTAATTTTGGAATAACCCGCCATAATATAATACTAAATGATATTAAGGATAATGTAAACACTAGTTCTGGCATTAGCGGGCATAATTCATGTTTTGATGTATGGTGCGGCAATAAAAAATATTACAGCCTACCTTATCCAAGTCTTAGGGGCGATAATCAACCCAAGAATGTAGCTTTAAGTCTTGCAATATTAAATAAACTGCAACATCAGTTTCCATTAAGTATAAGCACAATTAAAAGTGCATTATTAAATACTAATTTAATTGGCAGATTTCAGGTTATGCCCGGATTGCCCCAAATTATATTAGATGTAGCACATAATCCACATGCTATTACGAATATGCTGCAAAATATGTTAAAATTACCCTTTAACCGGCAGACCATAGCTGTCTTTGGTATTGCTAAAGACAAGGATGCAGAACAAGTTATACAATTATGTAGTGGTTATTTTGAAAAATGGTTTATTGCTAAAACTAAGCACGACAGAGGCCTAACCACGCAGTACATTGCAGCAATGCTTAAAAATAACCTAGTACTTGAACAAAATATTATACAATGTGTAAGCATTGCTGAGGCATGTATAAAAGCATACCAATATAGTTGTGCAAGAATTATATGTTTTGGATCATTTTTAGTAGTTGAGGAAGCTTATACTACCATTTCGAATATGAGGAAATAATGCAGCAAAACCTTCCTGATAGAAGTCATTTAATCAGACTTACGGAAACCCAAAAAAGAAAAGCCAGACGCAGACTTATTGGTAGCATTTTTTTATTATTAATTGCATTAATAATTTTATTTAAAGTAACTTCCAATATTACACCAGTTGAAGTTGCACCTAAAAATGTGGAGATAAAAAACACTTCAAGTAGTGCTAAAGCTATAAGTAACAACCTAACAATTAGTAGTCAACCAATTACTACTCCTAATAATAATAAAGCTGCAAGTGCTGGTATTGAAAACAGTAATGCTTCATCAACAGCTATAGCCACACCTAATATTGCCGCAACCCCTAATTCAAATGCTGAATCAAATGTTGCAAAACCAGCTATGTTTAAGCCGCGCCTAATCGTAGAACCGATTAAATCTAAGCCGCTTCCCGAGGATATTTTAAATGGTCAAACTACTGCGGTTGTGTTAGGCAACAAATATTATGTTCAATTAATTGCCAGCAGCGATAAAGAAAAACTAATTCATTTTCAAGATATGTTGGCCAATCAAGGAATTAAGACTATAATACAGAGTGTAGACACTCCAAACGGCATTGTATATCGCTTAAGATCCGGACCATTTATCAATAAAAATGATGCGATTAACATGCTTGACACAATTAACGGAATTAATGATGAATACACCAATGACAATCAGTAATATACTAACCTCCAATTATGACTTAATATTTTTAGGCATTATACTCTTTTCAGCTATTGTAGCTTTATTTAGAGGAGCAATAGCCGAAATATTCTCTCTGGGCGTGTGGATCATTAGCTTTATTGTATTGCACCGCTTTAGCTTTTTATTAGATAAATATATTCCCAATAATATCACTAATCCATTTCTAAGAAGTGCTATAATATTTATTAGCTCCTTTATAATAATAGCCATTCTTATGGCCATTATTAAACATGTATGTACTTCTATTATTAATAGTACCGGGCTTGGTGGGCTAAACCGTTTCTTGGGAATAGTTTTTGGTATTGTGCGGGGCATATTAATTTGTGCTGTATTAGTTCTTATAATTGAAATATTAAAACTTGATGCACAACATTCATGGCGTAATGCTAAGCTATACCCAGTAATCTCCCCCGTATTAAACTTTGTTACCCATTCAATTCCATCATCTACTATGGATTGGTCTAAAGAAAATTTAAAACCATACTCAGAAAGTATATCAAAAAACATTTAACACGAACATTTAACAAGAGGTTTACTATTATGTGCGGCATCATTGGCATTGTATCAACTAATTCTCCAATTAATTATGCTTTAGTTAGCGGGCTCAAAAGCCTGCAGCATCGTGGGCAGCAATCAGCTGGTGTTGCCACCATGGATGGCAATTTCATGCACCTAAAAAAAGATTTAGGTTTAGTTAAGGACGTAATTACTGAATATGATATGACTTATTTACGCGGAAATGCTGGTATTGGTCATGCTCGTTACCCAACTGCAGGAGCAGCAAATGATCCTGAACAGGCACAACCATTTTATGTTAATTCTCCATTTGGCATTATGCTGGCACATAATGGTAATTTAACCAACTCCCAAGAACTGCGTGATGATTTATTAACCATGAATCACCGACATGTGCGTACGCGTTCCGATTCTGAAGTTCTAACTAATGTTTTTGCTTATGAACTGGAACAATTAACTACTCATAAAGATTTATCTAATGCAAATATTTTTCAGGCAATTACAAATCTTAACCAACGGGCTTGTGGCGGTTATTCGGTAGTTAGCTTAATTGCCAATTATGGCTTAGTTGCTTTTCGTGATCCGCATGGAATTCGCCCGTTAGCCCTTGGGCAGAAAATTGTCAACGATAAAATTACTTATATGGTTGCTTCAGAAAGCTGTGCAATGAGCGTACATGGATTTGAGTTAGTACGTGATATTGAACCAGGAGAAGCTGTAGTGATCAAGCTCAATGGAGAATTAGAAAGCCAAATTTGCCACCCCAATCCACAATTAAATATCTGTTTATTTGAATTTGTATATTTATCACGTCCGGATTCAATTATTGAAAATGTACCCGTACAAAGCGCTAGGCGGAATATGGGTGGATATTTAGCTAATACAATTGTACCTTATAATTTAGATATTGATGTGGTAATTCCAGTTCCCGATACCTCACGTACAATGGCAATTGAAGTTGCTTATTTATTAAATAAACCCTACCGCGAAGGATTTGTAAAAAATCATTTTACTGGACGCACATTTATGCTTGCTAATCAGGAGCAACGCACTATTGCGGTTAGAAATAAGCTTAGTCCCATTGCCGAAGAGTTTAGAGGTAAAAATGTTCTATTGGTTGATGATTCAATAGTACGTGGAACTACTTCCAAAGAAATAGTTGAGATTGTTAGAATGTGTGGCGCTCGGGCTGTATATTTAGCCTCAGCTGCCCCTGAAGTACGTTATCCTAATGTTTACGGAATTGATATGCCAACTAGTAATGAATTAATTGCTTATAACCGCACTAACGCTGAAATATGCCAAATTATTGGTGCCGATAAAATAATTTATCAGGATTTAGAAAACCTAAAACAATCTATCACTGATATTAACCCATTGATCACTCAGTTTGATGCTTCATGTTTTGACGGCAACTACATTACTGGCAATATTACGTCAGAATATTTAAAATCACTTGCTTCTGTCACTTGGCATGGATAAAATAATAATTTTTGGAGGAACTTTTGATCCAATTCACAATGGGCATATCGCCTTAGCTAATAAATTGGTTGAAGTATTTAAGACTCCGGTAACTTTTATGCCTAATAATGTTCCCTCGTACAAAGCGCAGCCTGCTACCACTAAACAACAACGTCTGGCAATGCTTAAATTAGCTCTATTAAATAACCCTCAATTCATAATTGATGAGCGAGAACTAAAAGAAGATAACTATACTTATAGTCACAGGATTTTAACTCAATTAAGAAATGAGATTGGAAATGCGACTCCACTTTATTTTGTAATTGGTGGGGATTCATTAATTAGTTTAGATACCTGGGATTACTGGGATTTACTCCTTAATTTAACTAATTTTATAGTAGTAAACAGATCTGGATATAATATTATTAATTTAAAGCCCGGAAAACTCAACAATCTATTTCAACAATGTAAAACCGACAATTTTAATGATCTAACCATTCCACATGGTAAATTTTATGTGTTGGATTTCACTCCACCTGATATATCCTCAACGATAATTCGTAAAAAGGTAAACTCTGGTGAAGATATAAATCATATGCTCCCGATAGCTGTAGCTAATTATATCCAGAAATATCAATTATATTCCTAATAAATATAGTGTTAAAAAAACAAAATTGTATACTCAAAGTATTGGGATACTAGACAAGAAAGATTGCAATAAAACGTAGCGACATGTACACTAAGTACATTAGATACGGTTTATAAAATCTGACGAAGTATAGTGTTCAAATACAAAGAGTATTTAGCTGGGTAATTGTGCTGAATTCTGCAGTTCAATATACCATCCAGGACTTTGAGTAATAATTAACTGTAACCCTGATTCTGAACCACTTTCAACTGTAATGGGCACATACTGAGTCGTTGATACATAATTAAATTGAAAGCTATAGCGTGCATTTGCTGAAGGTGTTCCATCGCTAAAAGCAAAATCATAATACCCGCTCATTACTCCATAACCGCATCCGGCTAGAGTTTCATATGGTCCACTTGATTCTATCAACGTCGCAATAGGTCCATGAGCAAGAAAACCAGTAAAATAACCATAGAGTTGCTGTGAACCTATAAGTATATTTGCACTTAGTGTAGGTAGTAAAACGGCATCAGCAGTATAGCCAACACCTGTAAAAAATGCGGCACCGATATATGGATCGGTACAATTATAAGTTACCCCATTACTAACACACGTTGCATTACCGTACGGACTATAAGCATACGCATTGGTTGCCCAAGTGCTTAATATTTGCTCACCTACAGCTGTAGTAAACATTGGTGCAGTTACTGGACATAAAGATGTATTCTCCGAAGCTGATGTTCCGCCTGAATTACAACCAGTTAATAATGCACCACTCACTATACTTAAAGTTAATAATTTTTGCATTTCACACTTTCACAAAATTATTTATAGGAACCACTCATATTATAAATACATTTTTTGGAAATGTCTTTATAATACAATTGACAACATAGTTGCATAGATTACGCACATTATTATAGCTCACCAAAGAAATCCTGCCAATAAATTTTGTAAATTAAGCAATTTACCATGAAAAAAATGCCCTGTATCAGGGTAACAAATTATCGGCAATCCATATTCTCGTGCCCATTCTATAACCTGGGCAAATGGAATTATTTCATCAAGCTCACCATGAATTACAATAGTTTTATTTACATCAGGTACTTTTACTATATATTTGGTAACCGCAGGTCCTACTAGAAGTAACTTTTTATGGACAACATTACTTGCCAATTGACTAACTATACTAGTACCAAACGAAAAACCAGCTAAAACTAATGGCAGATTTGAATAATGCTGGTGCACAAAATTGTATACAGCAGCGGCATCATCCACTTCACCAATACCAAAATCATGAATTCCATCACTATTACCCACCCCGCGTAAATTGGGGCAATAACAAATATAGCCACTCTGATTTAACACTCGTGCGATAGTTTGTACAATTTTATTAGTATAAGTTCCGCCACCTTTTGGATCAGGATGACAAATAATAGCTACTCCAATAATAGTCTTACTGGGTTTTAATTCTAAACAATCAAGCCTGCCCACAGCTCCCTCAATAAAGAACTGCCTAGCATGACGTGGAATCAGGGGATTAATATTAGTTTGCATTGATAATTTATACCTACATCGGTTAAAAATGGTACTAACTTGTACCTCAATTATAAAAAGAGTTTTACTTTATTTGCACACATGAATAATATCTAGTAATTTCTTAACATTTAGTATCATCATTCCTCATTTTAATCTTGGGTACTCGTTTCCATTTAGTGGAGCGTCCAAAAATTTTATCCAACCCTAACTTAAAATCTTCGTAGGTTATATGCTCAAACTCAGTTTTAGCTTGAATCTTAACTAGATCCAAGCTAATAAATTCTATTTGTTGTTGTATTTCTATAAGTTTGATTGGCTCTTCATCGTAGTTATTATTAATAAAATCCAGCAATAAAATTAATTCTTGGACTTCACGGCTATAATGCTCAATATTCTCCGGCAATTTATAATTTATCACCCATTCAATGTTTTTTAATGCATTATAAATTATTAATTCAATATTATTTAATACTGGTATTCGAGTTTTCGTTGTCGGCATAACTTTATTAAGTTTATGCGTAAAAAACGCATACCGCGAACGATTATTTAAAATACTTTCTAAAATATTTGGTCCCAATCCAACTAAATCAGCTAATTGCTGCTTTAGCATTACTTGTAATGCGGGAGCCGTTATCTTTTCTAAATATGGTTTGGCTAGACTAACTAGTTTAGCCCGCCCTTCATTATTAGTTATATCTACTTCATTAGTTAATTGCTTCAACAAAAAATCAGACATAGATAATGAATGTTTTTTCTCATACTGTCTAAATGCTGCTAATCCATGTTTCCTTAAAAAACTATCAGGATCATCATCTTGAGGTAAAAAAATGAAGTATACCGATTTAGTATCGCTAACCAAAGAAACTGAACGCTCCAACGCCCGCAATGCTGCCTTATATCCTGCCTTATCGCCATCAAAACAATAATAAATATTATCACACAACCGAAAGAGCTTTTTAACATGCTCTTCAGTTGCTGCCGTTCCCATAGTTGCTACTACATTAGAGACTCCAAATTGCGCACACGCAATAACATCCATATAGCCTTCAACTACAATAGCTTGATTTCTATCTCGAATGTGTTTTTGGGCTTCAAATAAGCCATACAGCTCTTGGGATTTATTAAATAATTCGGTTTCAGGGGAGTTTAAATATTTTGGTTCACCCGAATTTATTATCCTCCCGCCAAAACCAATAACCTCACCACGAATATTGTGAATCGGAAACATGATTCGGCTGCGAAAACGATCAAATAATTTACCCTTATCATTTTTAATTACTAACCCAGCATCAAATAAGAATGTGTTCTGGGCATAGTCTTTAAATATATTGCTCAAGGGGGCTATCATATCTGCCACATAGCCCAACTTAAACTGTTGAATAATTTCTTGAGTTAAGCCGCGTTTATGCAAATAGCTCGACGCCATACTTGAATTAACTAAATTATTTTGATAATATTGGACTACTTTATTAATAGTATCTTGAAGAGTAGCTTTATGAACTTTGCGTTCCTGAATTTGTTGCTTTGATAATTTAACCGTAGATTCAGGAATATATATCCCGCTTAAATCAGCCAAAAATTTAACTGCCTGTACAAAATCTAAGCCGTTATGCTTCATTATAAAAGTAATTACATTACCTGATTCACCACAACCAAAGCAATGAAAAAATTGGCGATTTACATTGATCGAAAAAGAAGCAGATTTTTCATTATGAAAAGGACAGCAGGCAAAATAATTATTGCCCGAGCGCTTTAATTTTAAATGTTTACCAATTACATCAACAATATCATTTTTTCGAATTACTTCATCGATGATGTTTTGATCAATATTCATCTACAATAAAGCCCTATAACTTAGCTGCCAGCTCTAAGTTTAAGCGCAACTTTATCCACCAAATTATTAATAAATTTATGTGATTCGGCAGCACCATATAATTTAGCTAATTCAATTGCTTCATTAATAATTACCGGTGTTGGCACACTTAAATTTTCTCTTAACTCCACAGATGCCACTACTAAAATAATTTGTTCAATCAAATTAACATTATTTTTGCCATCATGAAAATATTCAGCATAATCTTC
The DNA here is from genome assembly GCA_018061465.1 of Burkholderiales bacterium. GTDB lineage: Bacteria > Pseudomonadota > Gammaproteobacteria > Burkholderiales > UBA11063 > Aquella. Next base: position 30,341 of record JAGOUD010000002.1, on the reverse strand, counting down.
AAGCATTAAATCAAAGCATTCAATCCCCTGCCTTAATAAAAAATGCATTAGTTCATAATTTGCCAATGGATAAACCGGCTGCTGACGCAAAAAACATTCAATTTCATCAATATCCGCGGCATTTATTTTATGATAATAAATTCCTTGTACTGCAAGGCTGCGCGATAAATGACGTGCCGATTTCTTAGCCATATTACTTCCTAAATAAATTTAACACGTTGCTATTGCTGCAACAAATCAGATCAATTAAATTAACATTTAACTGTTTGGCAACAATTTGCGCATATAAAAAACTATCTGAGCTAGTTGATTGCACTTTCTCAAATCCAGGCATAAATGGCGCATCGCTTTCAAACACCATGTACTTTAATGGCAATTGTTCAAGGTTAAACAATAACTTACTCTTTTTAGTAACCATGCTGCCAATACCTAACAAAATACCTAAATCAGTAAATTGTTTGGCAATTATACTATTACTATTAAACCCATGCACAATGCCCCGCCCAATAGCTGTATAACTATTTTCCACTTTTTGAGTTGCCCGCAAACACTCCTTAAGTATAAATAATACATCATTATACGCCTTAACCGAGTGAATCACAACCGGCAAATTCAATTGTAGCGCTAATAATAATTGTCGCTTGAATAATTGCTGCTGTAATTGGTGATTAGGTTTCAAATAGTCTAACCCTATTTCACCAATAAAATCAGGTTTAAATTCAGCAATTGCTTCATTCAAATGCCCTAGCTGCTTATCTATCCCCATACCTTCATTAATAAACCATGGATGTATACCAAAACCAATTTTATATTGTGAATGGTTTAACCGCAACCTAACTAATTGAGGAACCTCTAATAAATTACAGCCTGGCACTATAGCTAATTTGGTATAGGGTGGATTAGCTGTTATTGATTCTAAATGACAATGTGAATCATAAAGCATCATTAATCATGTCCTAATTTTTTATTTATACAATTAAAATAAATCTGTGCATCCAAGGGTTGATTATACTTCTGCGCTGTCCATATCATTTCACTCAAACAATCCATTAGTTCATGGCTAGCTTCATGAGGATCATGCACTTTATTACATAATTGCTGATATAATGATTTTACACCTGGTGGTTGATCAATAGATAATTGTTCCACTATACTCAAATGCATACCAAAATGTAAGAATGGATTAGTCTCTCCACTTGCCACATTCCATTGATGGTTAAGATATTTCTCACGATTATCTAGAATATAATTATACTCCGGATGCTCCAGAATAACAGTTAACGCTATTTTCTCTAAGTCGGTGAGCGCACTATTTGCCTGGCTCTTATCCCATACATCAAAGAAGAAATTACGAACATCGTCCTGATTTAAATTAAACATATGTAAAAATCTATCCCTTATTTACCTAATGCTCTTATCTATTTATACAAATTTATTTTTCTTAAACACCAAATCCCAAACTTGATGCCCTAAGTTTACTCCACGCTGTTCAAATTTAGTTAGTGGGCGATATTGTGGACGTTCCACAAAATCACCATTTATGGATTGATTAGATAATTGTTTATTCTGACCAAATAATTTAAGCATATACATTGCATAATGTTCCCAATCAGTCGCCACATGAATATAACCATCATCTTTTAATTTACTACACATTAAATCAATAAAATCTGTCTGGATAAGGCGGCGCTTATGATGTTTCTTTTTGTGCCACGGATCAGGAAAATAAATATGAAAGCCAGTTATAGAATTATCCATAATCATATTTTTCAACACCAAAACAGCATCATGCTGAATAATCCGCATATTGGTAATTTCATGTTCCAGCAATGACATTAACAATGCTCCAACGCCTGGAGCATGTACCTCAATTCCTAGATAATCATTGTCTGGATTTTGCTTGGCAATTTGCCAACTTGCGTGCCCCATTCCAAAACCTATTTCAATTATTTTAGAATTAGTGCGCTGAAAATATTGCTCAAGATTGATTAAATGTTCTGTATAACCAATGCCATATTGTGGCATTAGTTGGGTCAGTGCTTGTTGCTGTCCCGAAGTGATTTTACCTTGACGCAGAACAAAACTCTTAATATGACGTGGCTTTAAACTCATAATGCTTTTTTATTTAATTTAAGCTCATCAAAAATAATTTTAATTATAGGAGTGACTGATAATAACATAACCAACAAAATAATAATAGATAAATGACCTTTTACCACTGGTAAATTACCAAAAAGAAAACCACCGCCCAAAAATATCAACACCCATAATAATGAACCTAATAAACTAAACCCAATAAAACGCGTATAGCGCATATGCCCAACCCCGGCAACAAATGGCGCAAAAGTACGAATTAAGGGGATAAATCTGGCAATAACTACAGTTTTACGTCCATGACGCTCGTAAAAATCATGAGTGCGCCTTAAAAGATCACGGCGAAATATTTTTGAGTGTGGGTTTTTAAAGAGGCGCTCACCAATAAATTTCCCAATAAAAAAGTTGCTGTTATCGCCCACAAAAGCAGCACTAAAAATAGTAACCGCCAATATCATGAAATTTAAATGTCCGCTGGCAGCAAGACTACCTGCCACAAATAATAATGAATCACCCGGTAAAAACGGAGTAACTACTAACCCAGTTTCAGCAAAAATCACCAAAAAAAGTATAACATAAAAATAATTATGATATAAATTTACTGCTTGCCCCAGGTATTGGTCGAGGTGTAGAATTAATTGCACAAGTTCCATATATACTCTTTGTCTTTGAACGTTATACGTTGTCGAATTTTATAACCCATTCCTCATGTATTATATATACATTTCGTCATGTCTTATTGCAATTCTCCTTGTCTAACATTCAAATACTTTGAGTATGGTTCTTTGTCTTTGAACGTTATACGTTGTCGAATTTTATTAAATTTTAAAATTTAAACTACAGCTTCTTCTCGAGACTTAACCTTCTTGATTAAATTTTCTCGGGAAACCCCAAACCATACTAACATGGGAGAAGCAACTAATACCGAAGAATAAATACCAAATAAGATTCCAATAGTTAATGCCAAAGCAAAATTATGCAAGCTTGGCCCACCAAAAAATAACATAGATAACACCATCATTTCAGTACAACCATGAGTTATAATAGTTCTACTCATAGTTGAAGTGATCGCATTATTAATTAATTCAACTACGCCCCCACCACGCATATTTCTAAAATTTTCACGAATTCGATCAAATACCACTACTGATTCATTTACCGAGTAGCCAAGTACTGCTAAAACAGCTGCTAACACCGTGAGCGAAAATTCTAACCTAAATAAAGCAAAACAGCCTAGTATAATAACCACATCATGCATATTAGCTAAAATTGCGGCAATAGCAAATCGCCACTCAAAACGAATTGCTAAATAACCAAGAATTCCCATACACACAAATACAATAGCTAACAGCCCATTAACTATCAAATCTTGCCCTACTTCTGGACCAATAAATTCCACACTTTTTAATTGTGCATTAGGTCCTGCGCTTTGGATTAAATTATACACTTGATTAGATATAGTTACCGAATTTAAACTACCCCTATTCGGTAGGCGAATCATAACGTTTCTAGAATTATCCAGATTTTGTACAGTTGCAGCTTCAAACCCATTATTATTTAATTTACCTCGAATATTATTAAGGTCTACCGCCTGAGAATAAGATACCTCCATTAAAGTCCCACCAGTAAATTCTACTGATAAATTTAGCCCACGAGTCACTAAGAAAAAAATTGCCACAACGAAAGTTAGGATGGAAATAGTTGTAGTAATTTTCCCATAACTCATAAAGGGAATATCTTTTTTTATTCGAAAAAATTCCATATTATTCTTAAACCCTATATTAAATATATAATTTCCTAATACGCCGTTTAGCATACAAAAATGCCACTATTCCTCGTGATACTAATACTGCACTAAACATAGAAGACAGTATTCCCAAACAATGTACCACAGCAAACCCCTTAACCGGACCAGAACCAAACGCCAATAATGCAAGACCCGCAATTAAAGTAGTTACATTAGAATCTAGTATCGTGGCAAATGCATGTGTGTATCCAGTCTCTATTGCAACGTGCGGGGTTTTATTATTCCTAAGTTCTTCACGAATCCGTTCATTGATTAATACATTTGAATCTATCGCCATCCCCAAGGCTAAAGCAATAGCAGCAATTCCCGGTAAAGTTAACGTTGCTTGCAACATAGATAATGCAGCAATTAATAACATTAAATTAACCGCAAGAGAAACAATAGAAATTATACCAAATATCTGATAATAAATTACAATAAATATTGCAATTGCCACAAACCCCCATAATACTGAATGAAACCCTTTGACGATATTTTCCCGCCCTAGTGATGGACCAACAGTACGCTCCTCAATCATGTTCATTGGCGCAGACAAAGAACCGGAACGTAAAAGTAATGCTACATCATTAGCTGCGTCAACTGTCATAGCTCCTGAAATTTGTACTTGCCCGCCACCAATTTCGGAACGAATAACCGGCGCAGTTACAACTTGCCCTTTATTGTTATCAACCAATACCATTGCCATACGCTTGCCAATATTTTCACCAGTTATTTGTTTAAAAATTGCAGCACCAGTACTATCCAAACGAATATTAACCGCAGGACTGCCATTCTCATCAAACCCTGGTTGGGCATCAGTAATATTGTCTCCTGTTAGTTCAACATCCCGATTAACTAAAATTTTTCCAGAATTAGTTTTCGCACTGCTATCAGCAAGTAATTCTTTATCAGCTGGTACACTACCAGAGAGCGCATTAGCTAAACTGGCTGCATCATCATCAACGAGACGTACCTCTAAAGTTGCTGTTCTACCTAAAATATCTTTAGCCCGTGCAGTATCTTGCACTCCAGGTAGCTCAACCATAATCCGATCATTTCCCTGCTGTTGAATAATTGGTTCAGCCACTCCTAATTCATTAACCCGATTATGTAGAATCAAGATATTCTGTTTTACCGCAGCCTCTTTAATCCTTTGCATTTCAACTTCAGAAATAATAGCCTGTAAATTACCTTCTCCATCCGCTGTCAATTGAATATCTGGCAGATCCTTATGTAATTGTTTCAGAGCTTGTTCCGCAGTACCATTGTCTCTAAACTGAACATTAAGTATATTATTACTTATAGTAACATTCCCATAGCGGATTTGATTATTTCTTAAATCACGCTTAATATCGCTGGCATATTTATCTAAAGTTTTTTTAACTGCCTGATTCATATCAATTTCTAGCAGAAAATGTACACCGCCTCGCAAATCAAGACCCAAAAACATAGGATTGGCATTGATTTTATTAAACCAGAGCGGAGTAGACGGCATTAAGTTTAGTGCAACAATATATTCGTCACCTAATTGTTTCTGGATAAGATCGCGTGCTTTTAGCTGAGTATCGGTATCAGTAAACTTTAACTTTAATGTTTTACCATCAAATACTTCACCCACCGGAGTTAAATCATTATTAGTTAAATTAGCTTCTAGAGCCCCAATTATATTAGTATCTATTCGATTATTGGTATAATTACTTGATATTTGGACAGCAGGAACTTCACCATAAAAATTGGGGATGGTGTATACTAGACCAATCAATATAGCCAGAATAATTACAATATACTTCCATAATGAAAATTTATGCATAGCTTAACGCACTTTTAAAAAATATAAATTATTGCCTATTTATTTAGCTTTATCCAGAGTACCTTTTTCAACTTTACCATTTATAGTAGATTTCTGCACAGTGATAACTACATTATTAGCAACTTCAAGGAAAACAAATTGATCATTAATCGCAGAAATTTTACCTAAAATACCGCTATTTGTTACAACCTCATCACCAGAATTTAATTGCGATATCATTTGGCGTAATGCTTTAGCTTTTTTTTGTTGCGGACGAATTAATAAAAACCAAAATAAAATAAAAATAATTATCATTGGTAAGAATTGCATAATATTAAATCCTGTATCAGGAATTATTGAACCAGTAGCTGCATAAGCATTAGAGATAAAAGGCATAATCATAACTTTCACAAAAAATTAATTAATCTAAGAATACACTTCAAGGGGATATTATACACATTATTGTAATTGTTGGCATCAGGTAATTTATGCATTTTGGCTATTTCGCTTTTCCCATTTATCAACAAATGCAGCTGCTAATACATTAGCTAATACACTAATTGTCGTATACCCCATATCACAAAAACTCGCAATTGGTAAAATAACCAGGATAGCAGATTCCCCAATCCCCATTGCCGCAAGAGTAGTTGCTATAATTACTAAAGAAGCACGGGAAACTCCAGCAATACCTTTTGAAGTTACCATCAAAATCAGGATCATCATGAATTTTTGAGTAGTAGTAAAATTGTAACCATATATTTGGATAATTGCCATCAACGCAAAAATACAATTTATCATTGATCCAATTAAGTTAAAGGAGTAACCTAATGGCAATACGAAACCTGCCACTTCTGGATGAACTCCAAATTCTTCAAGCTCTTCTAAAATTCTGGGCAGAACCGCCTCAGAAGAGGTTGTAGAAAAAGCAATTCCTAGGCTATCTGATACTATTTTAATAAGCCTAAATAATTCTGACTTCAGAACTATAAATCCCACACCAAGCATTATTCCCAATAAAATTGCCAAAGCCAAATAAAACTCAAGAAGATAATATGCATATACAGATAAAAGCCCTAACCCATTTTGTGCAATCATTCCGGTAACTGAACAAAAAACTGCAACAGGGGCAAAGCGCATTACATAATTCGTCACTCGAAAAATTACTTTACTTAGCATATCCAACAAATCAAAAACCGGAGCCACTTGCTTTCCTAAAGAAGCACCAGCAATTCCCATAAATATAGAAAAAACTACTATTTGAATAATCTGGTTTTTAGCAAAACTATCTACAATCGCAACGGGAATCAATTCATTTATAAAAGATTTTAAATTTATATCATGGCTTACTGTTTTCATTGTATTAGTTAAACCACCAACTGAAGCATTCAAAATTTTAGACATTGCTAATCCTGGCTGAAATATTTCAGCCACCACATATCCTACCGCTATAGCAATCGTCCCACCAATTAGAAAAATTACCATAGCTTTAAGAAACATTCTTCCTAATGAGCCTGGATTACTTAATCTAGCAATTCCAACTACTAAGGTGGTAAATACTAGTGGTGCAATTATCATTTTAATTAGCCGCATAAATAATGATGCAATAGTATTCATTGAATCAACAATTACTGCAAGTGCAGTCACACCATGTACACCTAAATGGATTAATTGCCCAGCAATGATTCCGGCAATTAATGACCAAAAAACATACCACCCGATGCCATGTGCAGATTTTCTCATAATAAGATTGTGCTCCAAATTAATTAATTAACAAAATAAGCCCTCATTATAACCGATTCGCATCAGTTGTATTTGCTTGATGATGGGGAGCCAAAAAAAAATTAATCAAACTGTAGGTTAGTAAATGATATATAATTTGTTTCTTGTTGTTTACGAAAAGGTATTAAAAGCATTATGAAAAAAACTCTACTAGTTATATTGTATATGGGTAGCTCTGTCAGTTTAGCTGCTACACAAGGTTCACAACCCGTAAAAAATAAATTAGCCCCAAATAACCCATTAGCAGGATCGCACCAACAAAGTAGTGAGCAGCAGTTTGGCACTCCAGCAGTAGCTGGTAAAAAAGGGCAAAAATATAATTATTCTGATGCTTCACAAAATAACCCCTTGGCTGGATCGTATCAGCAAAGCAGCGAGCAGCAGTTTGGTACTCAGCCAATCACTGGTAATCCTGGAGTTAAACCTAAAAGTCATTTAACTCCAGAAACAGCAAATAACCCAACAGTTGGCGGTAGACAATCCAGCAGTGATCAATTGTTTGGAAACCCTGGCGATCCAACGAATGATTAAGAAGCAGTTCTTTGCAGAAAAGTTTTAGGCATAGCAGAAAAGCTTTGTGTTAAAATAGCTCTTTGGTAAATATTAATTTATTGTAAGGATTTGTGATCATGTTCAAAAAGGTGTTAGCTTTGGTTATTGTTTTAACTAGCTCAGTTTCTTGTGCTTCTTGGTTTACCAGTAGCCAGGAGAATCCTGATAGCCCTGTAGTTGGCGGCAGACAAGATAGCAGTGATATGTTATTTGGCCAAGCAGAATCTTCTCCTGCTACACCAGCAATAGCATCTGCACCAATATCAAATTCTTCAGCACCAACAACAAATACAAACTCTTTAAAATAAATTAAAATCATTCTTATATGTCAGGAGTAAAATATGTTTGAAAATAAATTTAAAAAATTATTAGCGGCAGCTATACTAGGAGCTGCAATAGTTGCATGTTCTTCTACTAAACCACCAGAGCCAGCCCCAGTTCCTGAGCCAGCAGCGGTTCCAGCACCAGTAATAGCCAGCGCTCCTGTAGCTAGCGCTCCAATCCCTGTTACGTTAAATCACAATAGCGTTTACTTTGCTTTTGATAAATACGATATCCGTGATGACTATAACGGAATACTTAAAGCAAATAGTGATTATTTAGCTGCTTCAGCTCCAGCAAAAGTACAAATCCAAGGTAATACTGATGATATTGGTTCAGTAGAATATAATTTAGCTCTGGGGCAAAGACGTGCTGATGCCGTTAAAAAAGCTTTAATTGCTAATGGCGCTAGTCCAGCACAAATAGAAGCTATTTCTAATGGTAAGTTAAAAGCAAAATATGCTAATGATACTGATGCTAGTCGTGCACAAAACCGCCGGGCTGATATTATGTACATATCTAATCAACCTAAAAGCTATAGTGAAGACAGTAATGGCTTACCAATGATTGATAGCACTATGTATTCAGGCACTGTTACTGAAGGCATACAATAACTATGCAAAAGCGTTTGTTGATAAGCGGTATTCTTATCTTATTATCAGCAAACCTTTTTTTAATAGGTTGTGCTGATGATCAGGCGCGTGCTCAAATTGCTGAGACTAATGCACGGGTAACGCAACTACAAGGTAATGTAGGAGTTATTGATAATAAAATATCTAATCAAAAAATGATTGATATTTTGAATAAGCTAGATGACTTACAAAGCCAGATTGATCAATTAAATGGCAATGTGTCAACTATTAGCGCCAATCAAAAAAGTTACCAAGCTACTCAAGAGCAACTATATCAAAGTATTGAGCAACGTTTGCAAGCGTTGGAACAAGCAACTAATGGTGGCAGCAGTCGGTCGGCTGCTTACACCACATCTTCCGCACCTCTTGCGGGCGGTAGAGCAACACCCGGAAATAACGAGCTAAAATCTGCGCTACGTAAAGTAAAAAGCCATAATTTCCCAGTGGCAATTAAAGAATTAAAAAATATAATTAGCACCTCAGCTGACCCTGAAGTAATTAGTAGTGCGACCTATTATCTTACTATTAGTTATGCAGCAAATGGTCAATATAAAGAAGCTATTACACAAGGACGTAAATTTGCTAATGATTATCCGGATAACGCAAATGCTCCAGATGCATTAAGAACAGTATACATTTCACAAAATCAATTAAATATGAAACAATCAGCAGCCAAAACTGCAAATTTGATTATAACTAAATATCCATCAAGTGATGCTGCACAAAAAATAAAAGCTGAAATGAATTAAAATCCTTCTTATACAGTCTCATTCTTTTAATTAATAAGTGGCAATAGTTAAAAATCTAATTTTAGTTTGGCACCAGCCGTAAAAATTCCTAAATTAACTCCAGCATCACCAGAAATTGACCATCCTTTTAAAGTTAGATATTTTGAAATCAAACTTAACAACCTCGATATTGTACCCAAAGCCCAACTTGCTATAGTACTAATGATATTATTAATAGATATTTTAGCAGAATTTTGCATCATTTCACACTGGGATTTAACAGCTCCTAAATTCATAATCTGTTTAAAAATATCTTTATCACTTCCCAAAGTATGATTCTTACATGATGAAAGGTATTTATGCAGTAATTTAACATCCAAACCTCCCGTATTATCTTCTTCGCCAATCTTTTCTAAAAACTCCTCAATCTTTTCATCAATAGACTTTTGCAGTAGCTGTTCAATAGTATCACTATCATTATTTCCCTTCATTATTACACCTCTCATCGTATCATTATTTAAAACTAAATTCCATACACTACATATTGTATACTATTTTTCAATACTTATTCGCATTAAACCTATTGCAAGATAAGATTACATTCATCTTCATGAGTTACTCTCAATTAATTTAAAAATCTCACTAAACCCATCGGTAATTTCTAACCAATTATTGTCATTAATATCTAAATTTTCGTAGATTAGTTGAGCATTCTTACCAATCTCTTTAAAATCCGTCAATTCACAAATTTTATTAATACAGTATTGGTTTTTGTAATCTTTATACTCTTTATTATTCTTGAGCAATTTCAATTTTTTTTCTAAAGCATTTTCGACTTCTTTATAATTATTAAATTCTCGGGCAGCAATAACAAAATTAAATAAAAATACTATTTCAAAACATGGGGATGAAAATACTTTTATTAAATTTCCTTCAGATTTTTTAATGCATTTATTTGCGTGTTGCAGTTGTTCTTTGGTATTAGATTCACTATCTCTATCAAATACACAGTAAATTTTATTCCAATCATAACGATTTGCTTGCTGTTTTTTAACAGCATCTAACTCTACTAATTTAAGTGCATTATTATACTTTGATTTTTCCACTTTATATTTTGTTGGATCTAACTGCTTCTCTAAATACCATACTTCTGTATGTCCCTCACATAAAACCAAATATCGAGTTAATTGCTTATAGGGTTTATTTTGCCTATATTTTGCCATTATTTCTCACCATCAAAATTTAACGAATGGAAATATGGAATACCACCAAATTTTCCTGTCATATATTTAGCTTGAATATCGTTTGCTTCTTTTAAATCAGTAAAATCAGCTAAAGAATAGAGTTCAGTAGCCTGGGATTCATTTTTTGCGGCAAAATAAATCTGATCACGTTCAAAAATATCATCGTTTAATAACACTGGATTATGTGTCGTAAAAATCAATTGTGCCCTGCTATGAGAACGATGTATTGCATGTATAATTTCTTCAACTAATAGCGGATGAAAATGTGTTTCCAGTTCATCAACGATTAATATACCGTCAGATTGAATTATGAAATTAATCAGCGCAAAATAATTATAAAATTTTACTGTACCATCAGATTCATCCTCTTTAAAATCTAATTCATATTCTTTACCATCTATATTATATCTAGATAATAGTTTTTTAACACCACCAAATATATCTCCAACTTGCGGATTTTCGTTATTATATATAACTTTTAAATTATTAATATTTACACCGATTCCATTAAGTGCCTTTATAATATCAATCTCTTTATGATTGCGTTCAAAATAATTAGCAGCAAAATTTAAATCAGAATAGGCAGTATATGGTTTTCCTATGTAATCATAAGGATTTTGGCGAAGAATAATATTCTGAATGCTATCCTTTACATTTTGAAGTTGTTTGCAATTATTTTCTACTAATTGACGTAAAAATAATCTTTTTGAAGTGGTTGACAGCCGAATTTGTTTTAATAATCCATCTGCAACTTCGAGCTGCTCATCGCTTAAAATTAATTTATATGCCGATTCTGGTATTAGATACTCATATTCACCTTTAATTAGTCGCCTTAAAAAAATTAACTGTTCTTTTTCATCCTGTAATTCTTCCAAACAAATATTTTTATTATCATAACTTAAGGTATAGGTATAAATTTGCTCCAATACAGAAAAATCAATACTTATAGTTGTCGGTTGCGAACTTTTAAAAAATGGACTATAAATTCCAGAGGGACTTGTAGGATTAAGATCATTCATTAATATATCAATCAGTGCAACAATAGCCTTAATAATATTAGATTTACCACTGGCATTAGCACCATAAATAACCGCAGATTTGCGTACCATAAAATTCTTAATTTTTACCGCATTAATCTCATTAGCAGAATTTGCAATCAGTGATAATGTTTGGGGTTCATTGTATGAACGAAAATTTTCAATTGTAATATTTAGTAACATTTCTTATCAACTCCATAGATACTCATCATTGTAGAAAATTTAATTTAAGCGTACTTTATAAAATATTTTTTCTATAGCACAAAAAAATCGCTTTTTAGCTATCCTAATTCTTTTAAAGCATGCACAACCTGTACCGAAGTAAGATCATAAATTTTTTTAGTAGACGACTGCAAGCAAATTTGCCGCTTACTCCAGGGATGCCAAGCTCTTATATTTTGGGCATGAAATAAGCCAATACAATGCATATGTAACCCTGCGGCTATATGTAATAAGCCGCCGTCGGCCCCAATATAGTATAAACATCTGCTCATTAAATTACTCACTTTAAATAAATCCGTTTCAGTACATAAGCCAATATTTTCATGATCTATTTCATCTAGTAGCTGCTGTGCCCGCAGTTCATCATCTTTAGTAGCTACCACCAAAATTTCTAAATTCAACTTCAGCAAATCTTCAATAATACACCGCGCCAAAGACAGTGGCAAATAACGCACAGTATCCCTACGCCCTGAGATATTTACCACTACTTTATTTTTATCCTTGATTATATCATTCTCTGGATTAAAGCTTTCAGTATAAAAATAACAGTTAGATGGGATAGTGAGATTTTGTATACTATTAATGTCATTATTTAACTGGGGTAATTGCGTTCTTAACCATGGTAGTGCCAAGCGCAATAAATTAACCTGATTAACTACTTCATGTAGTGCATTATCATAGGGAATATAATTATATTTACCTAGTAACTCAGTAATTAAACAAAACAGCTTGGAGCGAGTACTTTTAATTCCCAACCTATGGCCAAACACTTTATTAGTAGATATATATTTTAGTAAGCTGTATGTTTTTAAATCTCGGTTGAGCATGAATACCGCGGTGTACGACTTACTACCTAGCTGCCTAAGTTGTGCTTGATTATGCAGTTTCTCTTCTTCAATAATAGGAGCTTTATATAAATAATATTTAGCAGCTAAATGCGGGTTATATTTAAATGCTGCAAAATTATATTCAAAACATAAACTATCAACTATAACATCAGGAATTTGAGATAACATTCGAATGAATACCGAGGTTAAAACACTATCTCCTAGAAAATCAGTACGTATCACTAAAAATCGTTTCATATCGCTAGTATCTTTTATCATTTAGGATTATTCCTAATTACTGGATTATTAACTCCATCACCTCCAAAACCCAAGCTATATAAGCCATCCATAACTGCCACTGGACTTATATTATAAGCAATTTCGCTACTTAAGCACACTTGAGTAGGTGTCCACGGATGCCATAAATCTTTCACTGCATCATTATATAAACCAACACATTTTAGTCCCAGGGCTGCCGCTATATGCAACAATCCGCCATCGGCTCCGATAAAATATTCAAAAGCATTCAATAAATTAGCTACTATTAAAACATTATTATCACTAATTATTTCAACATGTTCTTGCAAATCGTGGTCGAATGCAACCATATTTTGAGCAATAATTTTATCTTCTGCTGTAGCTATAATAGCAATTTTATTAGCAGTTTTAGATAATAATAACAATAGCGACATTAACATTGAGGGTAAAATATTTTTATACTGTTCATGTTTGCCAGAAATATTAATAGCAACTGAATTAGGGAGTTTATTGCTTGATTTAATTATAGTAGAGTATAAATTACATTTTTCAGGTAAATTAACAACCGGTGGTAATTGTAATAGAGCCAGTCCATTGTTTATCACCTGCATCAAATTAAATAACTCATGCTGGTTTACGTTATACGGAACATAATTAAACTTATATACCTTATGCATAAACCATTGAAAAGAATCGGTACTGCGTCTATCATCAAATATCAAATCAAAACCACAACGGTATTTTGCATAAGTTAGCAAAGAGAACTTTTGTAACCTTCGGCGTGCTTGTAAAACAAATATAATATCATAAACCACCCCTTTGACTACAGATTTGAAATAATTAGCACTTTCAGCTTTATTTTCTAAATCACAATAAAATAAAGTATGAATATACGGATTATTTTCATAAAATTTATAACTATAATTAGAAGCTAAAACATCAATCTCACACTCCACACTTTTAAATAATGCTTCAACTGCCACTTGAGTAATAATTGCATCCCCAATTCGATCCGCCCGAATAATAAGAAAACGTAGCATATTATGTTTAACTCCATATAATAACCGGTTTAGAATCTAAGAAAAAATTTAAATCTTCTCACCATTAGACGACTTCTTCATTACTGTAACATAGGTCATAATAATAAATAACCAGTATATAAGTCCACGCGAACCATCTATTTCATCATCAACTAAATTTTTCATAATAATTACTAAAACCATAAAAAATACTGCAAACCCATATTTTTCATTATGTTTATATGCGGCATCACTAATTTTATAAAAAAAGAATAACATAATACATAGCCCGATAAATCCGGTTTGCAATAATAAATCTACTAAATAATTATGTGCATGTAAGGCTATATTGGTATCCATTTTATATAATTCTGGAGCAATTGGAAAGTGAGTGGTGAAAAACCACGATTCTAATTTTAAACCTAAGCCTACGCCATAAATTGGTGAATAAAATATTTTATTAAACCAGTAGGCATAAATATGCAATCTTTCATTAATATGTAAATTATAATGTAATATATGAATTAAAATAAATTGCACGATAGCTATTAATAGCATAATACTAATTACAATCTGGTAAATAGCTATTTTGCGAATAATAATTGCCCAATACAAAAATCCTGTCACTACTAAAGTAAATACAAAAGCTGAATCCTTAAAAATTAACCCCGACATAATATTTAACCCTATTATAAAATAGCGATTATTTGGAGTTTTATAAAAAAATAAAGTATATACAATAATACACATCGATAACGTACTTGAAGTAATTCTACCGCCGCCATAGCTATCAATAAGATATAATGGCATAACATGTATATTAAGCCGCACAGTCAGAAAAAACGCAAAACTAATCAAACACAAGCTCAAACTACACAAGAGTAATAGTTTATCTACTTTGGCTAAAATGCGCCCATCTTGTAACCCGCATAAAAGAAATAATGGAATTATGCAGGTCGTCAAGCTCTTAAAAGATAAAAGTGAGTTCACACTCAATACAGTGACAATAATGCACCAAATAAAAAACCACAGATAATACATAAAAAAGGTATCATATAAAATGGTTTTATTAAAGCTTAATATTCCATATAAACCAATTAACTCCATAAATATATAAATAATAGTGTGGTTAATATGAACAAATGGAATTACGGCAAACAAAATCATAGCTCCAATTTGTAAAATTTGTGAATTAATCTGCGTTTTAACCATATATAATCTTCTACTAATACCTACGATAAATCCAATAACCATCACTATTATTTAATAAAGAGCTTCGTCCTGATAATTGCGCCGTACCACACCAATAATAATCAGAATTTAAATCAAATCCCAACCCGTCATAAAACAATTTTTTATCTATTAAGAGAAACAATTTGCCGTGGGGGCTAGTTAATGACATAATATATTGGTTCGCCCTATCTGCTGTATTCTTATAATATTTATCACCATAAGTATACCATGGAGTAACCATAGATCGGCCGCCCACAGCAAATATTATGTGGGGAAGGATATAATATCCGCCAATAAAATCACCTTCTTTATAACCGCAATTAGTAAGAGTGTTTTTTACAGCCTGTAAATCAAACATAGCATCTTTATCTATATATAAATCAGTTCCAGATACATTATATTTAATTCGCTGAGTGGTTAGATCATAATATTGTGGACTATTCCAAACCATCCCTTTTATAAAAATTATCATAGCTGTAAATGCAAGAAATAATACAGTAGAATAAAAACTTCCCCAATTATGTATTATTTGACTAAGCAGAAATAATTGTAGCAGTATTCCAATATAAAGTAATGTGACATTAAACATTATATGATAAAGTATTTTAGTATCAGTACCAACCGAGGCAATATATAAAAACATTAATAGCAAAATACTAATCATATTAATTGTAATAAACTTATGTTTTATGCTTACAAGGTAACTTTTTGCACCATAAGCTCCGCCTCGTAGATTAACTATATTTTCATAGACTAGTATAGCTAAAATAAGCATTAATAATTTGGAAGTAATAATAAAATAATAGGTTAAATCGCGGTAATGCAGCAAGCAATAAAGTATATTTATTAGTGAGATCAATAATATAGCAAATAAAATTATTGCTTTAACTGAATAATGTTTATGTAATAGAGTACGTATATAATGATAAATTATTAGACATATCGCTAATTGGAGCAGCATTTTGAAAATATCTATTAAATTTTTCTGGAGTAATATTATAGGATCATGCCCTCCAAATATTTTTAAATAAGTAAGCCCATTATTAATCCCATTAATAAAATCAGGTACAGATTGAATGCAACAAAAATATATAGCTATAGTTAACATAATGCCGAGCATTAATATACCTATAGAGCGAATATATCCTAATTTAACGAACTTAAGTAAAATTATTATTATAAGAATACTGCATATAAACTCTGGCATTCTTACCATAAAATTTATGCCGCTAACTATACCTAAAATAAGAATTAATATAGCATTCCTGTTACTAAAAAATATAAGGAATAAAAGAGATATTTGAGCAAATACTACATAACGCGATAAATTATTATAATCTGGAGTTATATTGTGAATAAATTGAAAAGAGCTCGTGATATAAAGTAAACTAAAAATACATAACAACTGGATTTTATCCGGATAGCGATTAAATACAGTTTTAAAAATCAATTTAAATGCATAAGTTAAAAAAACAATTGAACAACAATTCAACACTAAAGTAACCGCTCTAAATAAGACTATATTACCATCAACTAATCGAAATAATAAATGCGTAAATTTATAATAACTCCCCCCAGAAGTTGCAACAAGTACATCTTGTGGGAATTTTGCCATTAACAAGGAAAAACCATCATCGCCAAATAAAACACCACAAAAAGATGCCCAAATAGATACTCCTACGGCACTCAATAAAAATATCATATTGATTAGGTACCATATTTTAGAATTAATTTGTTTATCTTCAATGCCATTTAACCATGGTAACAAGCGTGGAAGAATCTTGTTCAATAAAAAATAACTTAGACTAAAAAAAATAGTACTGGCTACTCCAACCAACAACCATATACCAGCAAACATTTTAAGTCCATTATGCACGCGTGGTGGATGATTAATAGTTACCGGAATAACTGAAGATAGTTTTATAAATTCTTGAAGTAAGGTATGAATCTTAAAATTAAGATGAAACATATCCTTATCAAAAATATTCTTAACGTCAATCTGTGAAATATTCATATCTAATACTGGTGTATTATTACTATTAGCTATATGTAGAGGTAGTGGTATACTCGATAAACCCAGCGTTATTGTATTTTTTACATTAGGGTTAAACCAGAAATTTGCTGTATTATTTTCAATTAAAACCAGCGGTTTAGCCGTAGTGGAAGTAGGAACTAAAGTAAAAGTTATGATATTTAAATAACTCAGCATTATACTAATTATACTGCTAAGTATAATGGAAGTATAAGTAGCCCATTTAATATAACGCATAAATTTAACTTTCTCCAAAACGTGAGTTTACAACATTTTTAAAATCTATAGTTTAATATTTCATTTAATAATTATTTATCTGTTATAATTCATTGCTTTAGGATTTATCGGTGGTTTAAATGAACAGATTAAAAAATAAAATTGTTTTAATTACTGGCGCAAGTAGTGGAATTGGTCGTGCAAGCAGTGAAGCATTTGCCTCTCATGGTGCACATTTAATTATAGTTGCCCGGCGTGAAGATGAGTTAACCCAACTAAAAAAAGATTTAAACAACCGTTTTGCTGTTGAAGTATTCAGCTATGCATTAGATGTACAAAATAAACAACAAATTAAAGATTTCTTCAATAAAATTCCACCCCAATTACAACAAATTGACATATTATTAAATAATGCGGGATTAGCTCTCGGGTTAAGTCCGGTGGTGGAGAACACTCAGGAGGATTGGGACACAATGCTAGATACTAATGTAAAAGGTTTATTTTGCATGACCAAAGCTGTATTAACTAAGATGTATCAAAAACAAAGCGGGCATATCATTAATTTAGGCTCAATTGCGGCGGTTCACCATTATGCTAACGGCGCAGCCTATTGTGCTACCAAAGCTGCAGTGCATGCTTTTTCTAATGCACTGCGTGAAGAATGTATTGAAAAAAATATCAAAATTAGCGAAATAATGCCTGGAATGGTTAACACTGAATTTAGCACAGTTCGCTTTAAAGGCGACAACCAACGGGCTAATGATGTTTATAAGGGAATGACTCCATTAACAGCAGAAGATATTGCTGACTTAATTATTTACACTGCAAACTTACCAGCTCACGTAAATTTAGCTCAAAGCTTAATTTACCCCATAGCTCAAGCAGGTATTAAGGTATACCGGAGTGCATAGCCAACAAAAAGTTTTTTTAGCATCGGTATTTCTAGGATTATTTGGTTTTATTTCATTTAATATCTATTTACCAGCTATGCCCAATATAACCGCCAGTTTTCATACTACTAGTTCTATAGCAAAGCATTCACTTACCCTTTTCTTGCTAGGGTTTTCAGTTTCACAGTTTTTATGGGGAAGCCTTTCTTCTAAATATGGAAGAAAAAACTCGGCACTGTGGGGCTTAATTGTAGCCAGTTTTGGAACCTGTTGTGCAATTGCTTCTCCCAACATTGAGTTATTTAACATCTCCCGTTTAATCGAGGGTTTCGGAATTGGCTGTGCCTCGGTGCTGTGGCGCACTTTATTGAGCGACTCCTTAGATCACGCAAATTTGAGCAAGGCTATGTCAACTATAGTTAGTGTGACAAATATTGTACCTATATTAGCTCCTTTACTTGGCAGCTATATAATTTTATTTTTTAACTGGCAAGGTATTTTTATTGTTCTGCTTATTTTAAATATATTACTTATAACTTTTTTCTATAAATACCTTCATGAAACAAATAAAAACCTTAAACCAAAATTTTCAATTAAACATGCATACTTTGAATATGCTCATGTTTTCACAAACTATAAAGCTCTTGCTTATATGGTACCTTATGCTATATTAAGTGGGGGTATAATTGGTTATAATGCAGCGGCGCCATTTATTTTTATCAATCACTTACATATTTTAGCACAGCATTATGCTTATTTATTAATATTAACGGTGATTAGCTATATTGCTGGTGCTAGAATTTCACATAAAATTTGCGATAAAATTGGATTTGATAATACAATTTTAATGGGTACGGGACTTGGAATAATTCCTGGAGTAATTTATTACCTACTTAGTTTATGGCTGCCTTTATCCATAATAGCAGTAATAGCCCCAATGATGATCTATACCTTTATGGCAGGTATAGTTACCCCTATTAGTAATGCTTGTGCATTACATGGGCTGAAAAAGGTTGCTGGCGCTGGGTCAGCGGTATTGAGTACTTTTGTTTATTCAGCAGCCACGCTTACTACTCATTTCATAACATCTTTGGATTTATCTCAATTAACTTCACTGGGATTATACACCTTACTAGTTTCGGTCACACCTTTTGTGATTTTTTATATACTAGTTAAATTTATAAAGAATAATTGATGAAACCAATCTTATTATGCACGCTAACCATTTTAAATACAGCACACGCTCTTAATAAAATGAACCTTCCATTTAACATACCAACTTCAACTACACAGCTAATCGTAGTTACTAAATATACTGGAGTAATGGTAGACGTAGCTGCATTACAAAAAAATTCTACAGGGAAATGGCAGCAAATATTACCAACAATTAAAGCTAATTGTGGTTCTCAAGGTATTGCTGCACCTAATCAAAAAAAAGAAGGTGATAATAAAACTCCATCGGGATTATATAAGCTGGGACCGGCTTATGGCACTCACCCATTAGCACTTAAAATGGATTACCGCTATATAACTAATCAAGATAAATTTATTGACGATCCAGATAGTTCAGATTATAATACATGGGTAGAAGGAGATACCACCGCTCAAACTTATGAGATCATGAACCAGGAAAATGGGGCCTATGATTTGGGTGTAGTTATAAACTACAATATGAACCCCATAGTTCCTGGGAGGGGCAGCGCAATATTTATGCATATTTGGCAAGGTCCAAATATTGGCACCCAGGGCTGCATTGCCATGGATCGCCAGGATATGCTACATATACTTAAATGGCTCAATAAAAACGCTAACCCCTATATACTCATAGTCTCTTAAAAATAAAAAAGAATACCTCAACCAGGATTTATTTCCAGGGGTTAAAGGATTGGGTTATCTGTTCCCAAGTATAGCTATTCTTACTTTCCCACGCTTTATTTATTTTTTGGCGTGAAGCTCCAAGCGTTACCGATAAATTCTGCCAATAATTCTTGCTATTTTCTACATTTTGCGCAATTATCTGATTTAAGCAGGTGAAAAACTCAATAGGATTTTTAGTAGCTGTTAATTCCTGTACCATAGTAGACACTCTATCAAGAGCTTGACACGAAGCAGTAGCATTTAAACTCACCATCTCACTTATACTACATAAAGGCGCCTCAATACATTCGTGCACCATATTAGCCGCCACAGTAGACGCATGTGCCATATTATTACTAACTTTTTCTAATAAGTTAGCGCGCATTAACAAAGATAATGCTTCATAGTTTAATGGTAGTGGTAAATTTGTAGCATCTAGCTTATACTTTAATTCATCAAATAAGCTAGTTGATTTGGCTTTTATTGCATTCTCCCCTACTGGCGACACTGCTTTTTTTAGTTGTGGCTTATTTATTTTAGCAGCAACTGGCTTTGAAACAGACTCTTTTTCTTTAACACTTTGTTTTTCTGCAGTTATAGATTCACGTAATGAAGTAGTTAGTTTTGACATATAAATTGCTCCTTTAGTTAACGATAGTTAAGATTTCATCAATTAGACTGGCAAACTCTTGTTTAGCTTTTTGATTATCTAAATTATTTATCGAACCGCCAAACGCCGCGGCTTGACGATATGCTGTACGTTGATAAATATCAGTATTAGTTTTAGGAAAATCAAATTCATTTAATAACAATAAAGCTTCTTTAGATATGCTGACATTGCCCTGACACATATTAGCAACTAAACGCGCTTTTAAGTTTTCATTAATTGTTGACACATTAGTAATTAGTTTTTGAATACCAACTGCCGACCATAAGTCGGTTGGACTAGGCACAATAGGAATTAAAGCCAAATCAGCAATTAATAGAACTGAGGCAGTAAAATTATTGTCAACTGCCGGAGGACAATCAATAATAATAAAGTCATAATTATCAATATGCTTTTTAATTTCGCGGTGAGCTTTGTCGCCTGTATTAGCTAACCCCATTACCGCTGCCGGAAATGGGTTTTCATCAGGGGCGCTAGAAGCCCACCGAGTGGCGCTACCTTGAGTATCGCCATCTACCACCAAAGTTTTCGCCTTAGCTCCGATAATTCCGGCTAAATTCATCGTTAAAGTAGTTTTACCACAACCACCTTTTTGATTAGTTACTACAATTACTTTTGCCGCCATTTGTCATAACCCCTTAATTGACAATCAGAAGGTTATTATACTACTTACGCTATATTTAAGTGTAAATAAAGCTATTTTTATTAAATTGAGACTAACTTAATCCAATTCCATATATCTTTAGGTAGCTTACAATATTTGAATAATGACTCTTCTAGCACTCTATAATTAATATTAGTATGCACTTGATTATAATGTGCATTAATCGACTGTAAAAATTCCCTATACCAGCACAAATTATTTATAATTATAGCTTTGTGGACATCTCCAAGCTCGCCATTGATATAATTGTCTTTAAAAAGTGCGTTTATTACTGCTACATCACCACCACTTTTTGACTCAATTAATTCAAGAATTATTTTTGCCCCAAGTAATACGGCAGTAGTTCTATCTTTAGCATCTTTGCATCCCATCATTAATCTACCCGTAGTAGAAGCATTGGGACAATTTTCATTTCCAGCGCCTTTATTATCAAAATCAGGCATTTCTATGTTTAATTCATTCTTTAGCAAGGTAAGACAGGCTATAAACATCGGAGCATTATGTCGTTTAGTCAATGCATACGCATCATTATTTAATAATTCGATTAATTTTGCTTGAGCAAATTTTTTTTTCGCATCCTCCCCGCAATCTATTCTATTTAATCGCCGCTGCAATATTACCCTGCTCTGTGTGTTTAACCCTTTTTTTGCAACTCTCTGAAACCGATTACCCACGTTTATGCCAAAAGATAGATATTCTATTTGATCTTTGGGATCCTTTTTGTCTGCGTTTATTTCAGCAACAGCTCTACCCATGGCATTTCTATGCTGATCAAATATACTTAACTGTCCATCATCGAATAAAGCACTTAAGGCTAAAAACCTAACATCAATTAAAAGCTTTTTTAAATCATCATCATTATCGGTAGAGCCACCCAATTGCATGCCTGTGGCTTGAGAAATTTTTGTGTCATCATTTCCCGAAGCACTATTTACCCGATTATCTGGCTGTTCATTCTGCGATTCCCCACATGCCTGTATGCTCATATCATCATTAATATCAGTAGTTGGTGGTGCTGAAGCAGGTAGCGAAAATATTTCCTCAACATACATCTTAGCACTTTTTTCTACATATTCATCAGCGTAAGGGCCTTTTAACTTCCCCCGCGAAAAACTACCAACAGTACAAATATTTAGCTCCAACCCACCTTGAGTAGTTATATTAATTAAGTTAGGATTAACCGCCCGTGCTATTGATTTACTATCCACATGAAATCCAGCACGACGCAATGAATCATTCACTCCATGCCGACGCTTATCCCCAGTAAAAAATTCCCTAATACGTATCCGCCCCGGAACAGAAGTTGTATTACCCTTACTACTATCATAAAAAAATGGGTTACTCTCCCAATTATTATCAGCAATATTTAATCTTGCGCGCTGCAGCAATTTAAAGCGCTCAACCATAGATACATTACTCATAAATAATTTTTTGCCCACCTCACTAATAATTTTTTTTAATTGCATTTCCCTATCAACGTGGTTAGCACTACTACTTATCTGCTTTAATTTTACATATTTTTTTAGCTTATCTTGCAAGTAAATATTAGCCTGTAGCGGTCTTAAAAGATTCTCTAGATTTGATTGATTCAATCCTCCAGGCATTGTTAATGATTCTAAACCCGGTGATTTTCCCTGGGAATAATTCACAACCCCTAATGCATTATTACCATTAAAGTTAATTAAGTCAATAGCAGTCATAAAAGCTTTATAGCTTTTATTATTAGGTAACTCTTCCTCATTGGGTCTTTGCTCAATTTTTGTACAATGAATTTGATTTTCAATAAGGGACAACAAGTGTTTGCCGCCTGTAGTTACGTTGGCCAACCCTTGGTTTATTACATTAGTATTACCTAATACTCTAATTAATAATCTGTGCACCTCATCATTATTTTTTGGTTTATTTGAATCAGTACCTAAACTAGTTGGTTCTACTGTATCAGGGGATACCCTTTCTGGGGAAGTGGGCGACTGTTCTTTATTATCAGATTGTACACCTAATACCTTCAGGTCTGGTATAGCTAAATCTGAATTAGAAGATTTATGAAATAATGACTTATTCACAGCTTTACTTATTATTTCTATATCTTTTTTTATATCAACCAATGCCTTGCTCTGCTCGTCTTGAGATAGATTTTTTGTTATATGTTGATCAATCAAGCTGTGAAATAATCGCGTTGCCTCCTTAGTATTACCAAACTGGTCCTTATTTTTAGCCTTAACTTTAGAGTTATATGTAGCATGAATCACTTTTCTATTTATACTTAACCCGCCCATTTCAAACACCTGCTTTTCAAGATATAATATTACTTAAGTTATTAATTCTACAGTATAATTATTTCATACGGAAGAGTTTTAAATTATAGTGAACCATAAAGAATAATGCATGAAAAAATTACCCTAAAAAATAAGCCTAAAAGAACCCCTACAAAAATAACTGTAACACTATAAAATTTGACCTGTGCTACAATAGTAATGAAAGTTTAATAAATTAACAAGGAGTCCAAAATGAATAAACCAATATGGATCACAATTGGCACTTTAGAAAATTATGAAAAAAGTGATAGCTTACAAAAGTTAATGAAAAAATTTATTAATTTCTGTCGTCTAAGTGGTAGTAAAAGAGGATCAATTATTAATATTGAGGAATTTTTTCAACTTAATAAAATTGGACCTACTCAGCAAAAAATGTTGATGGGTATTTTAGAATTAAGAACTTATCTTAAAAAAAATAAATTAATTCATGACGTTGATGTTATTGAGGATAATGTTAAATTCAGGCTAAATAGTATTGCATATATGTTAGGTAAATACCTCAACTCCGAAGATGATGAAGAAGTGGAAGCCTGTTAAATGCCTCAATCTAAAAACAGCAGTATAAGTGAAGCAGCTGCTTCACTTTAGCTGCACTATGCAGTTTAATGGAATTTGTACTATATAAATTGGCATCAGCCGAACTTATTTGCATATTGATGATTGCGTATATAAGGCGCATTTGGTTAAGGGAGAACCGTGGTTGAAACGAGTGCAAAGGGTTCCCCACACCAGGCTCTGCGAGAGCCGGGTGTGAGGTGCTTCAAAGTCCAACTAACTGCCATTTTTTTGTTGCTCCTTATTTTACAATATGCGGAGCCAGAGGATTAATTACCTTCTAATGCTGAAGAATTTTATGTTAATAATAAATGCTCTAAATGATTTAAACATGCTACTTATACCAGAAAAAAAGTTACTAAATAAACCAGTTGATTTAGAGCGAGTATTATTAGCCTGAGATTGTTGAGGCTCTGGCGGCTTATTATTAATCTTTGTTGTTAAATTTATCTGTTGTGGATCTGGTTCTAGCGACGGCGCATCTGGGGAAAATACTTCTAGCCGTTCCTCATTAACAATTTCATCATTTACGCGTGTATTTTGATTGGTTTCTAATAAAAGTAAAGGTGGAAAATGTATTGCTTGTAGCGATTGCTTAACAACATCTTCGCTTTCTTCTGCCCCTGCATTTGATTTATTACCAGTCAACTTTAATACATTTTTTACAAATTCGTCTAAAGATGCCTGTAAATTTTTAACTTCACCTTCTGTAAATAAACCTTGATTTTTAAAATTTTCAATATCACCGTTATATTTAAGCCTAAACTTATTAAGCTCATTCTTAACTTGAGTATAATTCCAAACTTTACTATTATATAAATGAACTATAACATCTTTATATTGGTTTAACTTATCCTTTAATTGATTAGCTATAAGTTTATTTAAATGTATAGACAATTCTCTACCTTGATTCTTTGTAATTAATCCATTCTCTTTAAGTTGACCAATGCGATTTTTATATTCAACTCTAATTAAAATAGCCATAGACGCAAATAGGTTATAATCCCCCGCTTTCTTAACATATTCTTTATATAATCGTTCTATACGCTCTTCAAAACGGGACTTAAATATTTCAACCAATTTGTCTTCCACAAATTGGTTGAAATCATTAGCTAAATTTTTGGCTGCTTCCTCTGTAATTAATCCATTCTCTTTAAGTTTAGTAACATGTCTTGTGTATTCAGCCCTAATTGAAATAACCTTACCCATAAATGTATTAAAATCACACGCATTATTGGTATAGTTGTGTAATAAGGTATTTATCTCTTCCTTAAAACCGGAGTTAAATATTCCAACCAATTTGTCTTCCACAAATTGGTTAAAATGACTAACTAAAGTTTCGGCTGCCTCCTCTGTAATTAACCCAGTCTCTTTAAGTTTAGTAACACTGGTTGTGTATTTAGCCCTAATTGAAATAACCTTACCCATAAATGTGTTATAACTACACAACTTATTGGTATAGTTGTGTAATAAGGTATTTATCTCTTCCTTAAAACCGGAGCTAAATATTCCAACCAGTTTGTCTTCCACCAATTGGTTAAAATGACTAACTAAAGTTTCGGCTGCTTCCTCTGTAATTAACCCAGTCTCTTTAAGTTTAGTAACACTGGTTGTGTATTTAGCCCTAATTGAAATAACCTTACCCATAAATTGGCTATAATTCCACGAGTTATTGGTATATTGCCTCGAGAATAGATTTATATGCTCTTCAAAACGGGGCTTAAATATTCCAATCAATTTAGCTTCCACAAATTGGTTTAAATCATTAGCTAAATTTTTGGCTGCTTCCTCTGTAATAGACTTCTTTATTTTAGGATTATTAATAAAATCATTAAACTCATTTTTAAGTTTTTCAACCTTTGGCTTAAACTTATCGTAACCCAATTCTTTTCTCACATATCGGTCCGACAAGGTGTTTATAGTATTTCTAACCTGGGTATTTAATACTTGAATAACTTTATTTAAAGTAGAAGATAATTTTTCAGCATTGTTGTCTTCATTTTTAGGAAAATAATGCATTGTGGGTACTTTATTAGCATTAGGGACGCCAGGGTTTTGCACGCTGGGTGTATTTACTTCCTGAACATGAAAAAACCGCGATACCGGCGGATTTGGCTCTGTAAGGCTGTTATTTAATTTTTCCTTATTTTTTGTTGAAGGAATGATAGGTAGAGTGTTATACTTTCCAAACCCTAGATGTAAAGATGATTGAGAAGGCATAAGTATTTTTCCTTAGAAAGTGAAATAATTCTAAGCATAATTATAATCTAGACACTAAGGAAAATGAGTGTTTTTTAGGTGGTAATAGTTTCTTATAAATTAAACTAGGGCTTCTTCAACAGCATGACCTATGGACTGAGTTTCATTTTCTTGATGAGAAAGTTTAGAGCCCAAATAGAGCAGCATAAGTATTAAGGTTAAAAAAACTGCCAAGCCCAGAGTAAGCCTTATAATATCCTTACGTGCATTTGCCTTACCATGCTTGATATCTTCAATACA
This sequence comes from Burkholderiales bacterium, assembly GCA_018061465.1. Classification (GTDB taxonomy): domain Bacteria; phylum Pseudomonadota; class Gammaproteobacteria; order Burkholderiales; family UBA11063; genus Aquella. The sequence continues at coordinate 3,125 of JAGOUD010000002.1, read as the reverse complement.
GTGGGCTATTGACTCCTTATACACCTGCTTCTCACCAGCAGTCTTGGCTAACTTCATCTTATATCTAAGTTCATTCAGCCGAAGAATTAATCTATGTTGCATGATATTCCGATCCTTTTTCTACATTCCAGGTAATAAATGTTTAATATTTTTGATCATTTTAAACATATTTCCACCACCTAATTTCTTCATCATTTCATTCATTTGCTCATATTGTTTTAAAAGTTGATTTATTTCTTGTACTGAAGCTCCGCTGCCTTGGGCAATTCTGCGTTTTCGTGAGGCTTTAAGCAAGTCAGGCTTTCTCCGTTCTAATATAGTCATAGAATTTATAATGGCGACATGGCGCTTCATAACTTTTTCATTAATCATACCGCCGGCCTTAGCGGCAATTGCTGTTGGCATTTTATCCATCAGGCTACCCAAGCCCCCCATATTACCTACTTGCTCAAACTGTTTTTTAAAGTCTTCTAGGTCAAAGCGTTTACCTTTTTTAACCTTATCCATTAATTTTTTAGCTTCAGCTTTATCTACCGAACCACGAACATCATCAATTAAAGATAAAATATCTCCCATACCTAAGATACGGGAAGCCAACCGATCAGGATAAAACGGTTCAAGACCATTAGTTTTTTCGGATACACCGATAAATTTAATTGGTTTACCAGTTATATAACGAATGGATAATGCCGCCCCACCACGGGCATCGCCATCCATTTTTGTCAAAACTATCCCGGTTAATGCTAAAGCATCATTAAAAGCTTTAGCCGTATTAACTGCATCTTGCCCGAGCATTGCATCAGCTACAAAAAGTGTTTCTACTGGATTAACTGCCTGATAGAGCCCTTTGATTTCGTTCATCATTGATTCATCAATACTTAATCGTCCTGCAGTATCTATAATTAATATATCAAAATAATGTTTAGTAGCGTATTCTTTAGCTTTTAGGGCAATATCCACGGGTTTTTCATGCTCATTTGACGCAAACCATTCTACTCCAATATTCTGACTAAGGGTTTGTAATTGTAAAATTGCAGCTGGGCGATAAACATCGACACTCACTACTAATACTTTTTTCTTATTTATTTCTTTTAAGCGCTTGGCTAACTTAGCAACCGTAGTGGTCTTACCAGCTCCTTGTAATCCAGCCATTAAGATAGTGGCTGGCGGCACACAATTTAAATTAAGTTCATCATTCTTCTGCCCCATTAATGCAGTTAATTTTTCATTTACTATACTAATTAATGCCTGATCTGGAGTTAAACTTCCAATAACTTTTTGCCCTAAAGCTTCAAGTTTAACTTCTTCAATAAATGCTTTAACTACTGAAACTGCAACATCTGCTTCTAATAATGCAATTCTAACTTCACGTAACGCCTCTAGAATATTAGCTTCAGATAAACGCGCATTACCCGAAATAGTTTTGATTATTCCAGATATCCTACTAGATAAGTTTTCTAACATTTAATTTATATTCTCCATTAATTACAAAATTTTATTCAACATCTTATTTAATCTCGCAACCCGCTAGGAAGGGCAAAAATCATATGCTCCTCCACAGTAGTTAAATTTTCTATTACTGAAAACCCATAAGTTTTAAGCCGTTGAATAACACCCTCAACTAAAACTTCAGGTGCAGAAGCTCCTGCAGTAACTCCCACTGAATTTATCTCATTTAGCCATTCCTTATCAATTTCTTTAGCGAAATCAATTAAGTATGCAGCAACACCTAAATTTTCAGCTAACTCTTTTAAGCGATTTGAATTAGAGCTATTTTTACTGCCAATCACAATTAAAATGTCACAGATTTGCGCCATTTTTTTTACGGCATCCTGGCGGTTTTGCGTAGCATAACAAATATCTTCATTTTTAGGCAACCGCAAATTAGGAAAGGTCCTCTTTAAATTATCTATAATTGATTTAGTCTCATCCACAGATAAGGTAGTCTGGGTAACTACCGCGATTTTTTCAATAGTGCTTATAATTGGTAAATCTAAAATATCCGCCTCAGTTTCAATTAAATAAATATCACCATCAACCTGCCCCATAGTGCCCTCAACTTCGGGATGCCCCTTATGTCCAACCATAATAATGGTATAACCTTGTTTGTGCAAGTTTTTAATTTCAACATGAACTTTACTTACCAAAGGACAGGTAGCATCAAAAATCATTTTTAAATTTTTTGCAGCAGCCTCAAGACGAACGGATAATGGTACACCATGGGCCGAATAAATTAAAATACTATTTTCTGGAACGTCTTTAATCTCTTCAATAAAGATAGCTCCACGGCTTTTAAGATCATCAACCACATATTTGTTATGCACTACTTCATGGCGCACATAAATAGGCGCCCCAAACTTAATTAATGCTTTATCAACAATTGCAATTGCACGATCCACTCCGGCACAGAAACCACGGGGCGTTGCCAAAATAATTTTTTTAGTTGTGGGCGATAATGCTTCAGTTTTAAAGAGCTCTTTAATCATATTAACTCTTGTGCTCACGAACCAATAAACTATCAATAATCAACAATGTTACTCCTACAGTAATAAAACTATCTGCAATATTAAATGCCGGCCAATGATGATTCATGTAGTGCCAATCAATAAAATCGGTTACTTTACCAAAAATAACTCGGTCAACTAAATTACCAACTGCACCGCCTAAAATAAAACTAATAGCTACCCCTACCAATCTAGAATATTTCCGATTTAGAATATAAAATACTAAGGCAATTGATACTACTGATGCTAAAACCCCAAAAAAGACGCGCTGCCATCCATCTTCTTTAGCAAATAAACTAAATGCTGCTCCTTGGTTATAAGCTAAAATCCAATTCCAGTATTCATTAACATATTTTTGCATGAATAAAACCATATTTTTTCTCACAATTGCTTTAGTAATCTGGTCTAGAGCAACAATACCTAAAGATATTAGTAATAAGCCAACTCTAGACTTTACGGACAATCCAGGAATTTTTTTTGTTCTCATTATTTCCACTCCTCTTTAAAAATTTCAGTATATTTAAAATCTTTCCCAACCTATAATTGTTATGCAAAGTGGCGTACTTCTCCGCTCCCAAATACATTTTCCACACAACGGCTGCAAATGGTGCTATGCTCTAC
>JAGOUD010000202.1 GCA_018061465.1 Burkholderiales bacterium | reverse complement strand
CTGTTCACCAATACCCAACTGATCTATGGATAAATTATCCCAGCATTCCACCTCGAATAATCCCGTTAAAGATAAAACGGGTAAATTACCCAATTCATAATTAAATAACTTTACAAAATGCTCATTATGTTCAAGTACCATGTGGTGTAAGTTTAATTTAAGGTACGCTACTTTAATTGGGTTCATAAAATTCTCCATACAATAAAAATTAAGTTGGCAATTTGCCTTCCATCTGGCAGTATTATAATACTTACATATCCAAATATGTAACTTTTTTTACGTTAATAACTTGTGCGGTTAGACCGTAAAAGATGAGAAGCTTACGCCATAAAAATTTTGCAAAGTAATTAATTTTTATCATATAAGTAACTTCAACCATTCAAAGCCAAAGAGTAAAAGTATCTCTTCAAAAATTTCACTCATGATATGATAACTCCTTAGAGCCCATTTAAAATATTCCAATTTCGTGTTTTGCGGAATAAATTGGAAGCTTCTAAACAAGTTCTTATAAAATTTAAATTTCTTATCCGATACTCAAACAGAAAGAAGATTATGAAAATAGTTACCCTGGATGATTTAGCCCAGATTGTAAAACAACACACCTTTGATAAGTTTGTGCTTGACCTTATTAGTTATTTAAAAAACGACTTTGGCAACTGGGAAAGTTTTGTAAAAATGCCGCGTCCAGCCATTCATGTTGAAGGTGGCGTAATTGAAGTTATGCCAACAGCAAATAAGCAATACTATACTTTTAAATATGTAAATGGCCATCCCAAGAATCCGTTAAATAATAAATTAACTGTAGTTGGAACTGGACAGATTTCACATATTGATAACGGTTATCCTTTAATGTTTTCGGAAATGACTTTACTTACTGCATTTAGAACAGCAGCCACTGCTGCTCTTGCAACCGATTTATTAGCAAAAAAAAATAGTACGACTATGGCAATAATTGGCACCGGTGCCCAAAGTGAATTTCAGGTATTAAGCCAATGTTTAGTACGTAATATTAGTACCTTACGCTACTTTGACATTGATCAACATGCCATGAATAAATTTAAGCAAAATATAGCTAACCGCGCACCGCAACTAGAGTTAATTGAATGCAATAATCCACAAAACGCAATAGTTGGAGCAGATATTATTACCGTATGTACTGCAGTTAAGGGGCATAAAAAAGTTCTTGAGAGTGATTGGATAATACCCGGGACACATATAAATGGTTTAGGTGGCGACGGTCCGGGAAAGACTGAATTAGATCTCAATATTTTATATAAAAGTAAGGTAGTGATAGAATTTTTGCCGCAAACTAAAATTGAAGGTGAAATTCAACAGTTAAGTGATGAAGAAATCAATAAGGTCGTGTATGCTGAATTATGGGAATTAGTCACTCAGAAAAAGCCTTCAAGACAGAACAATGCTGAAATTACCTTATTCCAGTCAGTAGGTTTTGCTATTGAAGATTTTTCCGCATTACGCTTGGTATACGATTTAGCCTGTAAATATAATTTGGGACGAAACTTAAATATCATTCCCCAACTTAAGGATCCTAAAAATCTTATTGCTTTATTAGATATCTAATGTTTAATTTGGGTAAAATGATGTAGGCGAAATCCTAATAACATTAAACATATAAAATAGGTAATAATTGCAATCGCCAGTAATACCCCAAGAGATAACACTCGCAAATAGATAGCACCGCTAAAGTCTAGCGGCAGCCATTTTATACTCAATTCAACAACCAGTGCCATAACCATCACTGCGGCCATTAAACGTGCCAGAAATATAGTCCAGCCACTTCGCGGAATATAAATTCCGCGTTTTATTAGTAAGTAACATAAACAGCTAGCATTTAAACATGCACCTAGGCTAATAGATAGTGCCAATCCAGCATGTTTTAACCAACCAATAAAAGCTAAATTCATTAATTGAGTAGCAATTAATACCACAATAGCAATTTTGACTGGAGTTTTTATATCTTGTTGTGCATAAAATCCGGGGCCAAAAATCTTAACTAAAATTAAGCCAAGCAGGCCAATTGCATAAGCTACTAAAGCTCTTTGAGTCATTACTACATCAACCGTATTAAATTTTCCATGCATTAGTAATGTCATAATCAATGGTTTAGCAATAATGGCTAATCCGACTGTTGCAGGTAGAGCTAATAATAAACATAACCGAGCTCCCCAATCTAGGGTTCTAGAAAATTCTTCTACATTATTAGAGCTGGCATGCTTAGATAAACTAGGGAGTAAGATGGTACCTAGCGCTACGCCTAGTATGCCGGTGGGAAATTCCATTAGCCGATCAGCAAAATACATCCACGAAACACTCCCGCTTGGGAGAAAGGAGGCAAAAATTGTATTAATTACCAAACTAATTTGGGAAATTGACATAGCAAAAATGGCAGGACCCATTAGGCGCACTACTTTCCACACTTCCTTATTGCCTAAATCTAGGCGGGGAAAAATCGGCATGCCAATTTTTTTTAAATATGGCACTTGGAATAATAATTGTAATACACCGCCTACAAATACTGCCCAAGCAATTGCGATAATTGGCGGATTAAAATATTTACGTAAATATACCATAAATAATAACCATACTATATTGAGAATGGTTGGGGTAAATGCTGGAATAGAAAATTTCCCCCAGGTATTTAATACTCCACTAATTAAAGATGCTAAAGAAATAAATAAGATATATGGAAAAGTTATTCTCAGCAGCGTAACGGTAAGAGCAAACTTTTGCGGATCATGAGTAAACCCAGTTGCAGTAACAGTAATCACACTTCCAGCAAAAATGATGCCAACCACAGTAAATATCAATAATACTAAAGCTAATAATCCAGCAACACTAGCTACAAAATGATGAATCTCCGCTTCACTACGCTTATTTTTAAATTCAGCCAACACCGGTACAAATGCCTGAGAGAAAGCCCCTTCCGCAAACACTCGACGCAATAAGTTTGGCAACTTAAATGCAACAAAAAATGCATCAGTTGCAAAACCAGCTCCAAAATAACGGGCCATTACCATATCCCGCATAAAACCAATAATCCGGGAAATCAAAGTCATCCCACTAACCTTAAAAAGGGAGCGTAATAAGCTATTCTCCATACTTATTATAGCCTAGCCTTTTTACTAAACGGTAACATTCTTAATAATAAGCGGTCTTTAAGAATAAAATGATGCATAAGCGCAATTAATGCATGACCCACAGCCAGGATAATGATAGTATTTGCCAACCATAAATGCCATTGTACAATTAAATGACTAATACTGGGAGTTTGCGGTAAAATAATTGTAGGTAATTTAATTATTCCCCATAACATTAAAGGATAACCATGTCCTTGAACTAATAGTACTCCACATACTGGGACTAACAGCATTAAAATATATAAGAGTACTTGTCCTATGTAGGCTAATG
>JAGOUD010000201.1 GCA_018061465.1 Burkholderiales bacterium | reverse complement strand
TTATTAACCTGTGACGTATGGGAACATGCTTATTATATCGACTATAGGAATAGCCGTCCTAATTATATGGAAGCTTTTTGGAAACTAGTTAACTGGGAATTTGCTACTAAAAATTTTCAAAATTAAATTTAATTGGCAGCTTTTTAAAAAGCTGCCAATTTATGCACTGACTATCTACACCATTTAACCTAAGCTCTCTGTACCATTATCTTCATATTTTTTTCATCTTTGTGTGTCCGCCAAAAAAATCGTAATTTATACAAATTATTTTTTTTAATTTTCGTTTAAGCGTTTAATATGCTATATCGAACCACCCAAAAAGGGAGATCATAGCCTACTATAAACAGTATAGAATGTTGAACTAAATGTTAATCAAAAATTTTTACAGGTAAATTTTTTGCGGAAAATACGCAGAATAATTAGCTGCTTGTGTTGTAAAGTGCGGGTGTCAATTTAATATTTTGTTTTAATTTGCGGGAGCGTTATGAAATTAGATAAAGTCATATTGTGTTTAATCGGTTCTTTATTACTTGTTAGTTGTGGCAGCAGCGGTAGTAGTGGAGGTGGAGGTTCTTCTTCTAATGATGAACATAATTCAGTGCCTGCTACATATGCACCATCTATAAATATAGGGAATATAACTACAATACCCACTAATACTGGCTCTTCTGGCAAATCTACGGTTACAATTACTAACAATCTAAAAAATAAGGTTATATTACAGAGCGCAAATTATGTTTTAATCAAAAATGGTATTGTTGCCAACGAGCAATCTATTAATTCTTCTGGCAGTATGATTGATATTTCACAGTGTAGTTCTATTGCTTCAGGTGGAGATTGCAGTATCGGGGTTAATCCTCCCACAGATGATCCACAGGGGCAATATGTAATTAATCTAAAATATAGTGATTCAATTTCGGGAGAAACTTATTTTGCCACCAATGTAATTGCTTTCTCAAATTCTATTCCGGAAACTAATAATGGGGTGCGTTATTCAACCCAAAATAATAATGTATATAATGCACCAGGTGATACAACTACTTTGACGGTGCCGTTTGAATTGACCAAATCATTTGCAAGCCTAATTGCGACTAGTGATAATTCTAATCCAGCATTTGCACCAACCATTAGTTGCCCAGGAAATAATTATACTGCTGGTACCTTATGTAATTTATATATAAAAATATCTCATACTGGCAGCAGTCCATTGGTGACAGGCAATGTGACAGTTAATGGGACGCTTTTAGCTAACTCTGCAAATAAAAACTCTAAATCATCGGTTAAAAATGTCACTGGTACAGCTGCATATGTGTTTAGTGTTCCAGTTACAGTGATACAAAATCTTACCGGAAATTTAGTAACCTCCGCAGTTAACGTTACTGTCAGCCCAGCAAATGGTACTGCTCCACGAACAATTACTTTATTAAATAATGGGACTGGAACAGTTAGCCATATTGCAGTTAATGGTAGTAGTCCGTTAACTATTAGTAATAATAATTGTTCTACTTTAGCAGCTGAATCGTCATGTGATTTTAATGTAAATGTAAATTCAAATACTAGTGGACAGTCAGTGGTTAGCGTGTCATATAATAATGGTGCATCAAGTGGTAATACAACTGGAGTGCTTACTTTTAATGTTATCTATCTTGCTGCTGATTCTAGTCCCGGATTAAGTTTAACTTCAGGGCAGGGTAATTTAAATAATGTACTAATAAATACCTCTGAATACTATGATATTCTGGTTAATAATACGGGAAATGTAACTTTAAGCAATCTTAGATTTACAGATCCAAGTACAGAAGATGCTTTTTTTAGTTGGGCAGCAGGAGGTTCATGTGGTAGTGTCCTCCTTGCTGGAGAATCATGTACCTTGGTATTAAAATATCACCCAACCGCATTAGATAGTGGGGTGTTAAATATTAATGCAACAGGTACGTGGACTGATGCTGGAGGTGAATTATCAACTTACAGTGCAGCAACTTTGGGTTTAAGTTATAGTTCAATTTTAGGTGATGCCTTTTTGTATATTACTCCAAATGAAGCCTCTTTTTCCATTAGGGCTGATGGTCAGGATGCTGTTAATCAAACATTTAAGGTAGTAAATTCGGGAGTACAATCTACTAAATTAGATGTTATTTCACTAGCACCTGGAGTTAATGGTTTTTCTGACTTAGGCAGCGGTAGTTGTACAGTTGGTACAATATTAGACGTTCATGAGTCATGTACAATTAATATGCAGTACGGAAATATTACAGCTGATATGAGTGGTGTAGAAAGTCAAATAAATATTGGCTATAAACCGAATAATGGCTATGCTGATGATGTTTTTGCTTTTGCTAATTTAGTGTTTAATAGTTCATCTGCAGCGTATGTGATAGTTTCTGATATTGCTGTAACTGGATATGATTCAGGTGATGGGACCTTACTATCTCCATATATTTATACCAATACATCAATTCCTGGTGATGAATTAAAAATAGTGGTAACTTATACGAATAATGGCAGTGCCGATGCTACAGGATTTAATGTAGCATTAAATAATTTACCAATTGGCTATGCTCAATCTGTAACTACTCAAGATTGTGGCACTGGTGCTACTACTACTACACTTGAAATAGAAAGCAGTTGTAGTGTATCTTTTTATGCTGTTGATCCATATGGATTATATAATCCATATAATTTATCTGGTACAGGTCTTGGTTTTAATATTCCAGGTTTTAGCTATGTTGATGCTAATACCGGATTTAATATTAATAATGCGCCTAGCTGGAGTTCACATTATGACAGCAGCAATCAAATTTATGTGACCACTAATTTATTTGCAACAGTAATACCATCTAATCCAACCTGGACAACTGCCAGTGAAAGTGCAACTAATAGTTATACGTTTACTAGTAATACTGATGGGGTGGTGGTGACTATACCTACTAGTCAATTAAACGGTTTTACTATTGGAAATGGCAGAACGTGCACTATTACCAATGGCAGCTGTAATATATCTATTACAAATCCGGCTAGTTTTCCATTAGGCCCTAATTATTTTAATTACTATGTAACTCCAGCTGGAGTTAGTTCTCCGAATGCTACTAATAGCATCATTCAGAACGCCTATTTTATTTTAAATTAAGGACATTATGGCTAGGAGCAGTTAATAATGAAAAGTATTGTGGGAGTGGCAATCAACCTAAATAGTAAAACTTTACTATTTAGGTTGGCAATTTATATATTAATCTCAATAGTTATTGCCTCGTGTGGTAATAATAGTACCTCTTCTACTAATTCAACTGCGAATAGCCAGGTTAATGGCGGTTTGAATGTTGTAGCATTAGTTGGTAATATTGCAACTATTCCCCTTACAAATGAAAGTAGTGGGAATAATTATGCAGTGCTTCCGGTAACTAATAGTTTTACCGAAGATTTAGCGCTTGACTCCGTTCAATTAACT
>JAGOUD010000044.1 GCA_018061465.1 Burkholderiales bacterium | reverse complement strand
ATTTTTAATTTACCGCAGCAGAATGATTGGGTATTAGCTAATATTGTGGACTATAAAATATTAGATAGTAACCACTTATGTACTAAAGCTAAATGGTCTCCATATAGTGGAATGAGTTTAACTGGTTATGCGGAATATTTTATTAGTAATGAGCGCCTGATTGATTTAAAGTTATTGGTGTAAAATGTTAATCAAAATCCAGTTAATTGCAAAATTAGTAGATTCATGTGCTAGTTTTATTAATATATTGCCCAAACGAATGGTGATCAAACTATATTCTTTTGGTCGTAGTAAATTTATGGAATACTATTATAAAATTAGTACAACTAGGAGTATTGGTAATGATATAAAACCACAATTACCACATAAATCTCGCATTTTATGGGGGTTAACCTTTAATTTACCGCTTATGAATTGCGCTGGCATGTTTAAAAATGGTGAAGGTTATGCTATTTCATGCTTGCAAGGCGCTGGTGGCTATATAGGTGGTACCAGTACGTATAACCCACGCGAGGGTAATACAATAGATAATATTAAATTACCATTTCTTAAGTTAGTTAAATCCCAGCTAACGCTTAATTGTTTAGGTGTGCCTAATTTGGGTGATGAAATATTAAGCCAAAGTATAATTACGCCCCATAAAACATGTCCCATTGGTTGGAGTTTGATTCGCTCGCCTGATTATGATGAAGAAACTGGAATGGAGAATTTACTTAAATCACTTTGGTTATATCATAATAATTCTCAAATTGATTTTTTAGAAATTAATGAAAGCTGCCCTAACGTAGCAATTACCCAAGATAATATTTTAAAAAGGTTAGCCTATATTGGCGATAATTTTTTAGTTAAGCGTAAGAGACATTTACCAGTTGTAGTTAAACTATCTCCTGATATAGAGTGTAATGTTTTAGAAAGTATTTTGGACATTTTATTTAAATATAAGTTTGATGGAGTTAATATTGGCAATACATCTAAAGATTATATTAATTTGAAATCATATGTAGCTCCATCAGAGTTAGCATTATTTGAATATTTTATAAATAATTTTGGTGGTGGTATAGGTGGAAGGCCTTTAAAAATGAAGACCTTTAATTTATGTAAACATGCTGTGGAATATTATAAATTAATTAGTCCTCAATATGAGTTTCATGTTATTCGCAGTGGGGGAATTGATAGTGTGGATGATATATACGCTTCTGATTTAATTGGGGTTAGTATGAATCAGTGGTATAGCGGTTATTTTGATAATTATAGTAAATATGGCGATTCATTATATAGCGTTCTATTTGATAAATATATGAGCAATTCCTCATAAAGATAAAAAATTATTAATTTTTCATTGTTGGTTTAAAATAGTTTAAAAGCGGGAGTTGCCTTCTAACTATATAATAATAGCTATAAATTGTTAAAATTAGATAATAATTTGAGGTGATAAAATTTTGTTGTGTGAGAAATTGTTGTGTTACAATTCATTGTTCTGGAATTGGTCTGGGATAAGTTAATTTATTAATTTTATTAGGAGCGCAGGAATGAAAAATTTATTGTTAAGTGCTTTATTAGGATTGTCATTTGTGGGAAGTGCTATTGCAGATAATCAAATGCCAGACGCAAATATGCAACCGCAAATGGATCCAACATGTAAACCCGCTATGGACCATATGCAAGCTAATCATCAAAAAGTTATGGCAGCAATTAAAGCTAATAACCCTATGGAAGTAGGTAATTTAGTAATTGCCGGACATAAATATATGGAGAATTTTGTTGCGAAAAATCCGCAGTGTAAGCCAAAATCACCTATGATGATGTCAGCACCAATGGCTGATAATAACAAATAGTTATACTCTTTATATTTAAATCCGGGACTTTGTCGAACCTGATAAAAAGCGTCTTATGTATTTAACGTACACCGCGATCTCTTTTATTGCGGTTCTTCTTGTCCTGGATTCCAATCATTCGAGTATATTAAAAAAGTTAAATTGGTTATGATATTGCCGAGAATTAAAAAATTACCCACGCAGCTAATTAATCGTATTGCAGCGGGTGAAGTAGTAGAACGTCCAGCTTCAGCATTGAAGGAATTGGTTGAAAATAGTATTGATGCCAACGCTGATAAAATCAGTGTGATGCTTCTTCAAGGTGGAATTAAGCAAATTAAAGTTATTGATAATGGTCAAGGTATTTTTAAAGAAGATATTTCTTTATCGATTGAACAGCACGCCACTAGTAAAATTAATGAGGAAGAGGATATATATGCAATAACCACTTTGGGTTTTAGAGGGGAAGGATTAGCTTCAATTGCTTCAATTTCACAATTTACTTTGGCAAGTAAAACGGCAGATGAACAGTATGGTTACTCAATTAATAGCGATTTTGGTAATATTGGACAAGTGATTCCTAAAGCAATCAATAACGGTACTATAGTTGATGTGCAAGATATTTATCATAACATTCCCGCGCGTAAAAGGTTTTTAAAGTCTGAAACTACGGAGTATGGTCATTGTAAAAATGTTTTTGAGCGTTTGGCATTATCTTACCCAAATATTAATTTTGAACTAAGTAATAATAATAAAACTATTTATAAATTAGAGCCACAACCATTATTAAAGCGTATTGCTAACTTATTTGGTGAGGATTACACCCATCATTATTTTGAAATTTTGGAGATGAGCAACGTAAATTTATCTGGATATGTTTACCATCCAAGCTATTTAAGCGGGAATAAAACTCTTCAATATTTTTACGTTAATGGACGTCATGTTAAAGATAAAGTTATTCAAAATGCAATAAAACAAGGATTTAGTGGAGTATTACACCATGAGCACCAACCACAATATGTATTATTTTTAGAAATCAATCCTGCTGAAGTTGATGTTAATGTGCATCCTACAAAAACAGAGGTGCGTTTTCGGGATAGTGGGCAAATTCATGCTTTTATTAGCTCATCGCTTAAAAAGGCTTTGAGTCGGGATATGAAGCGGGAGGAATCAAATATTTCGCCCAATAAGGACGTTACTGATATTCCAGCTGTTTCAGCAAATGAGTTAAAATTTTTAAATAATCAAACAGTTTTAGATAATAACATTAATAAAAGTGATAATAAAAGAGCATCTGTAGCATTTAATGATTATTCAATTAACCAAAAGGTTATTCGCGAGTGGCTGCCACCAGTAGAGAAGCCAGAGATAAAAGCTAGCAAAACTAGTTTAACTAACATGAGTGGAGAGTTATTTTTGGTTGACAGTGATTTTAATCATGCGCAGCCATTGTTAGGTTATGCTATTGCTCAGTTACATGGAGTTTATATCTTAGCACAAACTGTGGATGGTTTAATTGTGGTTGATATGCATGCTGCGCATGAGCGGATTTTACTGGAAAGGTTAAAAAAACAATTACAAGCACAACAACTTATTTCGCAGAATTTACTTCTTCCACTGAATGTCCACTTAGAGGAAGTTTTATGGGATACGGCAAATATTCACCAAGATGAACTAATTAAATTAGGATTTAGCGTAGACTTTAGCGTGAATAGTGAGGTAATAATTCAAGCTGTGCCATTATTATTAAAAACTTCCGATATTGAGAAATTGTTTATAACTATTCTGAATCAACTAAGTAAATATGGTAATAGCAATGCCTTATTAGAGCATCAGGAAGAAATATTATCTACTATTGCATGTCATGCTGCAATTCGGGCTAATCGTCATTTAACTATTGTAGAAATGAATGCTATGTTACGCGATATGGAAGAAACACAACGGGCTAATTATTGTAATCATGGTCGCCCCACTTGGTTTAAACTAAATATGACAGAATTAGATAATATGTTTATGCGGGGAAAGTAGCCTGCAATTTGAGTGTAATTCAATATTTATTAAAAATGCTTATTTACTAGAGGTAATAACATGCGCTTTAAAGTTAAATTAAAAAATAATCAACCATATCTTGAATCAAAAGCTTATGGTTATGATTTGATCATTAATTCACGGTGGAATAAAGGCACTGCTTTTACTGCGGAAGAGCGGGATGTTTTTGGCTTGCATGGCTTAATTCCCCCACATATTTTTACTTTAGCCGATGCTGTAGAAAAACGCTATTCTACCTTATTGGCTAAACCTAATGATTTAGAAAAACATATATATTTACGTGCCATTCAAGAACGTAATGAAACGCTTTTTTATGCCTTAATTGATAAACATATTGAAGATATTATGCCACTAGTATATACACCTGTGGTTGGTGAAGCATGCCAAAAATTTAGCGATATTTACCGTCAGCCGCGTGGAGTCTTTATTAGTTACCCCAATAGGGATAAAATTGATGCAATGTTATCGAGCCCATATTTTGATAATGTAGAAGTTATTGTAGTGTCAGATGGAGAACGCATATTAGGTTTGGGTGATCAGGGGGCAGGTGGAATGGGTATTCCAATTGGGAAACTATCGCTTTATACAGCTTGTGCTGGTATTGCTCCGGAAAAAACTCTACCTATATTACTTGATGTGGGTACTGATAATCAAGAATTACTAAATGATCCCCAATATGTAGGCTGGCGTCATACTAGAATTCGGGGACAAGAATATGACAATTTTGTTGAAGCCTTTGTTTTGGCAGTACAGCGACGTTTTCCAAAAGTATTATTGCAGTGGGAAGATTTTGCCCAGGCTAATGCTGGTAAATTACTTAAACGGTATAAAAATCAAATTTGCAGTTTTAATGATGATATTCAAGGTACTGCAGCAATTACCGTGAGTGCGTTAATTGCTGGTATAAAAGCTGCTAAACTGAAGCTGGAAGAGTTGCGGGTGGTTATTGTAGGGGCAGGTTCTGCTGGTGTGGGAATTGCTAATTTACTCGTTGATTATTTAGAATATATTGGTGCTGAACGTTCTAATGCATATGCTCAAATATTTCTTGTTGATCGTGAGGGGCTAATTACTGAAAATGTGACTAGTTTAGATTTCCAAGCGCCATTTATAAAATTAAATTCCAGTCTTAATAATTGGCATGTTAAAGATCAGAAAAATATTTCTCTAATTGAAACCGTAACCAATGCCAAAGCTAATATATTAATTGGGGTATCCGGTCAGGGCGGAATTTTTACTCAGCCAATAATTACACAAATGGCTCTTAATACACCCCATCCTATTATTTTTCCACTATCCAATCCTACATCGCGGGCAGAAGCAGTGCCTAAAGATATATTAGAATGGACTGATGATAGCGCAATTATTGGTACTGGTACGGCATTTCCATTAGTTCATCGTAATGGAAAAATGGTGAGAATTGATCAGGTGAATAATTGCTATATCTTTCCTGGTTTAGGATTAGGTATTTTAGCTACTAAAGCTCAGAGGGTAACAGATCATATGTTTCTTATTGCTGCCATAGCCTTGGCGGATTTATCTCCAGCAGCTACTAATCCAAGTAATAATCTATTGCCGCCGTTAACTGATATAAAAACAGTGTCTAAGCATGTGGCGCTTAAAGTAGCTGAAGAATTAGTAAAAACTGGAGAAGTAATTTTAGACGCTGAGCAAAATATTAATAAAATAATTGAAGAATATATTTGGGAGCCTAGATATATTCCGTATCATAAAATAGGTTAGGTGTTTTGCTGCTTGATTTAGAGTTGCATCCTACTACTAAAGCTAACCAAAATTGGAGCTGTAAAAAATTAATAGGAATAATAGTATCACTCCTATTGCATCTATTATTAGTGATACTGATGTTTCATATATTTGATCGTGATCGGTATCAATATCGGCCAAATTCAACTAGAGGATATACGGTTGAATTAGTAAAGCCGCAATTAAGAGCAACAGCAGGCAGTATGGCTGATAATAGTGATTTAGTACATGTGCGGGGGCAAGCGCATGTAGCACAGGTTAATCTTAAAGATAGTTCTTTCGAATTAACTAAATCTTCAAAAAAATTAAAAGCTAATCCGCTAATAACCAATCATCAAAAAGTAAGCCATAAAGGTATATCAGCGCTAAAAGTTAATGCTGTTGCGGTTAAACCTCAATCTACCACTACAAAATCTCAAGATATACATCAAACTGGTGAGATCCGCCAGATTACTACGCACATTCCAAAACAGTTAATAGTTGCAGCTTCAGCCCCCATTCTTGATTATACTAAACCTGGATCTGGAGATGCGATTGATTCATCAACTAATGGTGAAGGGACACAAAGTGGAGCATTTGACTTGCGGGTAATTGAATATGGTAGGGAAGCAGCTTATGCAATTAATCAAAATATTGTAGTGCCTAAAGATTATCGTTATACTTCTGTAAGCTATAGGGCGTTTGTAACTCTAGATAAAAATATGCAATTTCAACAAATGCAGTTAGTTAAATCAACTGGTAATCAGGAGTTTGATGATAATATTGCACGCGCGCTACGGCAAACCGTATATCCACCGTTGCCTAATGGAGCAGCTTGGGAGAGGTTTCATAACATTGATTTTACCATTCATTAATACTGAGAGGTAATTTAGCGGTGATTATCTCCAAATACTTTATTAAGTATTAACATTTAGTCCAGCTTTCAATTACAAACAGTATATGAATATTGGAAATATTTTTATTGTTGAAATCTCTACGGTAACCATGTTACAATTCTTCACCTTAAATCAGTTTCTAATTTTATAGATATTAGGAGAGATAATGAATGAGTTCAATTTATTAAATACATTAAAGGCTGAAAAATTAAAATATCATAATTCTAATTTACGGTTAGAACGCAATTCTATTGGGGAAATTAAATCAAAAGATAATTTATTTAGCGTGGGAGTTTATGCGTTTTTTAGTTGGGTTGGGCAAGCCGTGTTTGCCTTATTAGGTTTTAATAGTATATCGGAAGATAATTTAAAAGTTGCCTTAAAATCTTTTTTAGCAACTGTTTGTGCAGATTCTAAGCCCCGATTTAAATCAGATGATTTAGTAAATGCTCAATTAGACTTAACTAAGCTAGTTAATAGTGACGGTACTCAATTAAACTTTAAAGAATTAACACAGCTCCTTATAGAGCTTCAAGGAATACAATATGCTTTTAAAGATTATTTATCAAGTGATAAAGGTAGAAAATGTAAGGATATGCTGGATAAAATAATATGTGAGATAAGGTGGAAGGGTATAAAAGAGCCATTGAGCAAGTTGAAGACTTCTAATATCACCCTAGAAGATTTGGTTCAAGATGAGCTTAATCAATTTAAACAGAACCTCTGTGACACCAATGCAGATGCTGAAGTGAAGGAAAAGGATGTAGTAATGTTTATGGCATTATCCGATCCATGCAACTATTTACCCTGTTATACACAGCAGTCAATCACAAATATGATGAAAATAGGTAATAAACTAAGCAACCATATTAATGGGCTAGAAGAGTTAACTCCACGTTGGCGTAAGTTAAAAGAAGACTTTGATAAAGCATCTGGAATATTGAATAAGTTCTTCCCAGATCAGTTGGAGGATGGAAGTTGGATGATACGGATACCACAAGTACACCCGGGGATTGGATGATAATCGTATATTGCCATGGTGAAAATTGCGGGATATTATCCCCACGATGCATGAAATTCTTTTAATTTAGCAACTAACTCAAGAATTTGTTCTTTAGCCGGTAGAAATGTTATTCTAAAGTGTAACGTGCCGGGAAGCTGACCAAACCCAGATCCTGGCACTACGCAAATGCCCGTTTCTTCAAGCAGGGCTAAACAATACATTTCATCAAGATGGTTAGTATCAGGGTGTGCTTTGAGAATATGTTGTGGTAATTCAAATTTGACAAAAGCATACATTGCGCCATCTGGTGTATTAACGCTCATGCCCGGGATTTTATTGAGCTCCTCACCGATAATAATGGCTTTTTCATGTAAATCATCTAAAATAGCTTTTTTCTCAGTTAAGTATAAATTATAACTTGTATCGCTTGGTTTTGGAGGCGAGACCATTAAATAAGTAGCTATCTGTCCCATAATATTAGCACATAAATTCATTGATTGTAATTTGACTAGTTGCATAAACACATCATCAGGAATGTTACGTACTTCCATATAACCCGCGCGATGCCCACATTCACCAAAGTACCCTTTAGACATAGAATGAAAACTAAATAGGGTTATGTCAGTTACTTGCATATCATGCATAACTTTAGCAAAAGAATAAAATTTATGCTGTGGATTATAAATATTTTCTTGATATACTTCATCAGCTAAAATACTTAAATTATATTTTTTAGCAAAGCGTATAACCATTTGAATGTTTTCATAAGATAAAACAGCGCCAGTTGGATTACCTGGGTTTATTATGGTAATTGCAATTGGATTAGTTCCACTAAGCCGTGCTTGTGTAATGCTCTTCTCAAGAGCTTCTTCATTTAACTGCCAATTATTTTCTTCATCCAGATAATAACCAATACTCACACCCCCTTTTAAAGCTAAACTGGCGTTATATAAAGGGTATTGTGGAATAGGTACTAAAACTCCTTCAATTGGTGATTTAATAAGAGCTGTTAGGACCATTTGCACAGCTTCACTGGCGCCATTAGTAAGCACAATAGTTTTGAAGTCCGAAAAAATATTGTCCCGTTTTTGAATAAAATTAGCAATAGCCCGACGGATAAATTCAATACCAGTTGTGGTAGAATAAGAACCAGTACCTTCAGGGATATAAGCTAGGATTTCCTGCGCTCTACTAATTGAATCTGGATGAAAGAGTTGCGTTTTATGCGCGTGTTTAATCAGTTCTGGTAGTTCAACCAAGCTTAAAATTTCGCGGACATAAGTTAATGGTTTTTGCAAAAAAGTATGCGGATTGCCAATATTACAATAAATAATATTGCGACCTTCTTGTTCTAATTGTTGAGCACGTTGAGTTAATATGCCGCGTACGGCATATTGGGCATTTAACAGCTTAGGGTTTAAGTCTTGTTTGCATAACATTTGTTGGCGTACCCCACATCTAATATAGATTTTCAGGTAAAATTATACACCATATATTAGATGATAGTTACAATATTAATAAAGGCGCTTTTGAAAACTAATCTAGCTGCGCTGCGGTAGATCTTTGCCTAAATTTTATGGTATTATACGTATTGTTGTTTGTATCTTTTCATAGGAGTATTTATGGAACAATATGAAAACCCGCTAAAAACAGATGGTTTTGCTTTTGTTGAGTTTGTAACTAAAAATAAAAATGTAGCTTTTCAACATATGAATAATTTGGGATTAGTGCATGTTGGGGTAGGCAAAAATCACGAAGTTGATTTATTTGAAGAGGATAACATTCGTTTTTTTGTTAATTCATGTTCCGATGGAGCAACTGCTGATTTTTATGCTGCGCATAAAGACTCAGCGTGCAGCATGGGGTTTTATGTTGAAGATCCAGATTTTGCCCTTAATGAAGCAGTAAAGCGTGGAGCAAAAGCAGTAACTAATAATCAAGATAGTATTTGGGTAGGAATTCCAGCAATTTATGGTATTGGCGGGAGTGTAATATACTTTGTAACGCGTAACCACGAGTTTTTAAATCGGTTTAATTTAACGACTAAAGATACCACTGGGTTTGGCTTGAATTATATTGATCATTTAACGCATAATGTTTATCGCGGTAATATGGTAACCTGGGCTGAATTTTATACTAAAATATTTGGTTTTAGAGAAATTCGTTACTTTGATATTGATGGTAAAATAACTGGGTTATTTAGTAAAGCTATGACCAGTCCATGCGGTAAAATTAAAATTCCCCTAAACGAATCTAAAGATGATAAATCCCAAATTGAAGAATTTTTAAAAGAATTTAATGGTGAAGGCATTCAACATATTGCCTTGACAGCTAAAAACATTTATCATTCAATTACACAAATTAAAAACACTAATGTTAAATTATTAGACACACCAGATACTTATTACGAATTAGTTGATTCGCGTTTGCCCGGCCATGGTGAAGATTTAGTTAAAATGAGAGAGTTGGGAATATTAGTGGATGGAACTACTACTCCAAAACGTAAGTTACTTTTACAGATATTTACTCAAAATTTATTTGGTCCAGCCTTTTTTGAAATTATTCAACGTAAAGGAGATGAGGGGTTTGGTGAGGGGAATTTTAAAGCATTATTTGACTCAATTGAGTTAGATCAAATGCGTAGAGGGGTACTCTAAATGATTGCTTATGGAATTTTTAGTTCAACAGATGATCATACTCCACGGGTATGCGCCAAAATTGGAAGTAATATTATTGATTTAAACCAGCTATGCGAATTAGGGATTTTAAATAAGGTTAATCAACAATATTTTATGCAAGATAGCTTAAATGAATTTATTCGGCAAGGTTATGGATTTCGTAAGGGGGTAAAACATGCCGTGGAAGGTGTGCTGGCGACGATTGATAAACACCCACATTCAGAGCAAGTTAATGCCGTATTTGCAGCAAATCAAGTTAAATTATATATGCCAGTTAAAGTTGGCGGTTATACTGATTTTTATGCTTCTAAACAGCATGCAACCAATATTGGTAAAATTTTTCGTCCGGATAATCCATTAATGCCAAATTGGGTACACATGCCAATTGCATATAATGGGCGGGCGAGTTCTGTAGTGGCAAGTGGGCATGGAGTAAAACGTCCTCAAGGACAAATATTAGTTGATGGTAAGCCGCAATTTGAATATTGTAAAAAACTTGATTTTGAAGTGGAACTTGGTATAATCATTGGGCAAGATAGTGTATTGGGTGAGCCAATTACTATCGAGAATGCAAAAGAACATATTTTTGGGGTATGTATCGTTAATGACTGGAGTGCTCGCGATATTCAAGCATGGGAATATCAACCTCTTGGGCCCTTTAATTCCAAAAGTTTCTTAACTAGTATCTCTTCATTTATTATTCCAATTGAAGAGTTGGATTCATATAAAATTCCTGCACAAACTCAGGATCCCACACCATTACCTTATTTGGTTGAAAAAACCCCTCATAGTTATGATATTCGCCTTGAAGTAAAATTAGCTACTGCAAAATATCCAGAAGGTATAGTGGTAGGTTGCTCTAACTTTAAAGATATTTATTGGACTATGAATCAGTGGATTACTCAACATACGGTGACGGGGTGTAATTTAAAAGTTGGGGATTTATTGGCTTCAGGTACAATTAGCGGCAACGATTCAAGCAGCTTAGGTTCACTAATGGAGTTGACTATTAACGGGAAGTCATCAATACAATTACCTAATGGTGAGATGCGCACGTTTTTAGAGGATGGGGATTCGGTTATTATTACTGGGTTTTGTGGGAGTGAGGTTATTGGTGAGGTTACGGGTACCATAGGTATTTAGAAAAAGGTAAATTATGTTACAACTTTATGATTATTTTCGCTCTTCAGCTGCATTTAGAGTTAGACTTGCCCTAAATTATAAAAATTTGAAGTACAATAAAAATAAAATTAATTTATTAGATGGTGATCAATTAAGTGATACTTACACCCAGATAAATCCAAATAAATTAGTGCCAGTACTTATGACTGAGAATAATAAAATTATTCGCCAATCTTTAGCAATTATTGAATATTTGGAAGAAGTTTACCCAGATCCAGCATTATTGCCGCAATCGCCGCTTAGTAAGGTTTATGTGCGTGCCCTAGCCATGGATGTGGCATGTGATATTCATCCATTAAATAATTTACGGGTGTTAAATTATTTAAAAACTGAATTAAATCATGATCAAGAAACTGTTAATAAATGGTATGCTCACTGGATTGTGCTGGGTTTGACTGCTATAGAAAATAGTATAAAAAATAGTGAGTTTTATACTGGAAAATACTGCTATAACAACCAGTTTACTTTAGCCGATATTTGTTTGTTGCCGCAACTGGTAAATGCTAGGCGTTTTCATGTTGACATAAGTGGTTATCCAACATTATTGGCTATTGAAAAGATATGTCAGGAGCATGAATATGTATTGAGCGCCTATCCCGACCGCCAAGTATAAAAGATTCATGTATATGCTATGAGGTGAGTTATATTTTAAGGAGATAAATAATGAAAGATTTATTTGAATTAGGTAAAAAACATATTAAAGATACTAAGCCATATCAAGCGGGGAAACCAATTGAGGAGGTGGAACGTGAGCTTGGCTTATCGAATATAATTAAATTAGCCAGTAATGAAAACCCGCTTGGGCCTAGCCCCAAAGCAGTAGATGCGGCAGCTGCTGCACTAAAAAGTATTCACCTATACCCAGATGCACTATATTTTCGCTTACGTGAGAAATTGGCGGGATATACTAAAGTTAATATGCAAAATATTACCGTGGGTAATGGTTCTGAGAACTGTTTGGAGTGCTTAATTAAATCTTATATTGATGAAGGTGATAATGTAATACTTGATCAATATGCATTTGCGACTATTCGTATTTTAGTTAAAGCTTATGGTGCACAAGAGTTATTGATTCCGTCAATCAATTACCGTCATGACGTTAAAGCTATGGTTAATGCAGTTAATGAAAAAACTAAAATTATATTTGTGGTAAACCCCAATAATCCAACTGGTACTTACGTAAGTCATGATGAATTAGTCTACTTATTAGAGAATATACCAGAGCATGTGATTGTAGCCGTAGATGAAGCATATTACGAATATTTAGATAAACCAGATTACCCCAAGAGCGTAGGATTATTAGCTAAATATGATAATTTGGTTATTTCACGAACTTTTTCTAAGGTTTATGGAATTGCTGGGCTACGTTTAGGCTATTTACTCACTTCATTTCCAGTATCTGAGTTGCTCCATCGTTCGCGGATGCCGTTTAATGTTAATAATTGTGCAGTTGCCGCTGGAATCGCGTCTATTGATGACCATGAGTTTTTAGCTAAAACCAGAAAGGTTAATGCAGAGGGTTTAATCCAAGTTAGTCAGGGTTTGGTGGAGATGGGGATTGAATATATTCCATCAGTAGGTAACTTTATTACAGCGGATATGAAAACAGATGCTTTGGAAATATATAAGCATATCTTACAT
>JAGOUD010000200.1 GCA_018061465.1 Burkholderiales bacterium | reverse complement strand
CCAGCACGCTCTATTGCTTGCTCAATATTTTCAGTAGTTAAAACTCCAAAAATTACTGGAATGTCATGCGTTAAAGAAACATTTGCAATCCCCTTAGCTGTTTCATTGCACACATAATCATAGTGCGAAGTAGAACCTCTAATAACTGTACC
The DNA here is from genome assembly GCA_018061465.1 of Burkholderiales bacterium. Lineage (GTDB taxonomy): Bacteria > Pseudomonadota > Gammaproteobacteria > Burkholderiales > UBA11063 > Aquella. The sequence goes on along the minus strand of JAGOUD010000200.1, from coordinate 3,317 downwards.
TAAGGCAATAATTGCATTGTATTTTTTAGTAGTAGCTAACTTTTTAGCAATTAAAGGAATTTCATATGCTCCAGGTACCCAAACCACATCAATACCTTGCTCATCAACTCCATGACGTTTTAACCCATCAATGCATCCGGAGAGTAATTTTTCAGTAATAAACCCATTAAATCTACCTACAATTATAGCTATAGTTAAGCCATTACCAATTAATTTTCCTTCTATTAACATTATTTATCCTTCCAAATAAAAAAACTGCTGCCTAATGGCAGGGTCTAGTCCATATTTTAATTACAAACAGTATATTTAGGTCATAATAAATGTCCAAATTTCTCAACTTTGGTAGCTAAATACTTAGCATTTTCTGGATGGACCGCAGTTTTTAGACTAATTCGTTCTACCACATGAATACCAGCTTCGGCTAATTCTTCCATTTTACACGGATTATTGGTAATCAACCTAATTTTGTGAATACCCATATCTTTTAAAATCTGTACTGCAATAGTATAGTCACGTAAATCTCCGGCAAAACCTAGTTGCAAATTAGCATCTACAGTATCTACTCCAGTTTCTTGCAATGCATAAGCTTTTATCTTATTAATTAGCCCAATGCCGCGCCCTTCCTGACGCAAATAAATTAATACTCCATATGGCGCTTGTTCAATAGCAGCTAATGCCAGATTAAGTTGTTCCCCGCAATCACAACGGTAGGAATGAAATACATCTCCCGTTAAACATTCAGAATGAATACGCACTAAAGGCGGCGTATCCAAATGAGTTAAATCACCTTTTACAATTGCTACATGTTCGTTTGCATCTAATAAATTCGAATAAGCATATATTTTAAATTTACCCAATTGGGTAGGTAAATTTGCAACAGCTTCACGATTAACCAGTTTTTCATTTATTCGCCGGTAGCTGATTAAATCTTTAATAGTAATTCTCTTCAAATTAAATTGCTGGGCAACTTTATATAAATCATCACCGCGTGCCATGCTGCCATCCACGTTTATAATCTCACAAATTACTCCAACTGGCTGAGAATTACATAATTTGGCTAAATCTACCGTTGCCTCAGTATGCCCTGCTCGAGCAAATACTCCACGAGATTTGGCAATTAATGGAAAAACGTGTCCGGGACGACGAAAATCAGTAGCTATAGAATTTAAATCTAAAACTTTACTAATCGTGGTAGCTCGATCATAAGCGCTAATTCCAGTACCATTACTAATATGATCAATACTCACGGTAAAGGCTGTTTTTAATGTATCAGTATTATTATTTACCATTGGCATTAATGCTAACCTATGTGCATATTCTTCACTAAGCGGCATGCACAATAGTCCCCGCCCATGAGTAATCATAAAATTAACTATTTCTGGTGTAGCAAACTCGGCTAAGGCTACAAAATCACCTTCATTCTCTCGGTTTTCATCATCACACACAATAATAACTTTACCCGCTTTAAGATCATTAAGCGCTTCATTAATTGTATTAAATTTTGCTGTCATATTTACATAAACCCATTCTGAATTAAAAATTTTTGATCAATTGTTAACGGCATATTTTGAAACAACAAATTATTTACATATTTCCCTAACAAATCACATTCAATATTTACCTTATCCCCAACCTTTTTATATCCAAGCACCGTGTTTTTTATAGTATGCGGTATTAACGCAAGTTTAATACAAGTTTTATCTATACCAAAAATAGTAAGACTGGTACCATCAACTGCTATTGAGCCACGATCAATACAATATTTTAGTAATTCACTCTTTAATCCAATCGTATAATTTATTGCATTATCTACTGACGTAATGGAGGTAATTTCACCTACTCCATCTACATGACCCGTTACAAAATGCCCGCCTAATCTACCGCCTATAGCCAAAGCACGTTCTAAATTAACTAAACTACCATTTTTTTCACGACTCATAGTTGTGGCTAAAAAGGTTTCCGGCATTACATCAACTGTAAAAAACTGAGCGCTAAAGCTCGTAACTGTCAAACATACTCCATTAACTGCTATACTATCCCCCAGCTTTAGATCATGCATGATTTGCTGGGCACTTATAGTGATCTGCATCGCCTTATTTTGTTTATTAATTTTATCAATTTTACCAATTTCTTCTATAATTCCAGTAAACATTCAATTTACTCCCGTGAATAGACAATTTTTAGATTATCATCAAGCTGGTTGATACTCACAAGTTTTAAATACAAGCTGTCAGCCAAAGAATCAAAACCACAACCTTGAAAAAATGCAGGAGCATTTATTCCTCCAATGAGCATGGGACTAATATATACTACCAATTGGTTAATTAATTTTTGCTGTAAAAAACTATTTATTACGCTACTTCCGCCTTCAACTAATAGCGAAGTAATTTTTTGTAACCCAAGTTCTGCTAATACTTCAGTTAATTTAATGGTAGGTGCAGGTAACTGTATAATTTTTACATGACTATGGACTAAATACGGAGTAATTTGTTCTTGAGTAACTGCATTGCCTATCACTAAATATGTTGGGCTTTGCTGCTCAAGAATAACTTTCGAAGAAAGCGGCGTACGTAAATGAGTATCCAAAATAATCCGTATCGGATTTTTACCGCCTCCCGCTATGCGCGTGGTTAATGATGGATCGTCCGCCAAAACAGTGCCAACTCCGACTAAAATAGCATCATGCTTGTGGCGTAAATAATGCGCATCCTCGCGAGCTTGAATATTAGTTATCCATTGGCTTTCACCATGTTTTGTAGCTAATTTGCCATCAATACTAAGCCCAGCTTTAATAGTAATATAAGGTAGTTGAGATTTTATATAATGAAAAAACTTTCGATTAATTTGTTTTGCTTCAGCTTCAAGTAACCCAACTTCAACTTTTATACCGGCATTTGTCAATATTTCTATTCCCCGCCCGGCAACTTCAGGGTTCAAATCACGAGTAGCTATAACTACAGTTTTAATTCCGGCATTAATAATTCTGCTAGTACACGGTGGTGTTTTGCCAAAATGCACACATGGTTCTAATGTGATATATAAAGTAGCGCCATTAGCCAACTCACCTGCCATATTAAGTGCATGTATTTCCGCATGATCGCTTCCAGCAAAAAGATGACTGCCGATGCCTACTATTTGATTATTTTTAACAATAACAGCCCCAACACTTGGATTGGGGGACGTTTGCCCTACAGTTGCCGTGGCTAACTGTATAGCTAATTCCATAAACTGCCTATTTGCCATAAACACAATATATCTACAAATAATTAATACATATATTCGGGGGGAAATGAAAATGATAGGGATAACCCATAAGC
>JAGOUD010000043.1 GCA_018061465.1 Burkholderiales bacterium | reverse complement strand
ACTTAAAGCGATTCTAAATGATGCCAATATTATTAAGACTGGTACTTGGAAATATCCAGCCCGCGAAGATATTGGTTACCTAGATCAACATTATGCTACTTTGGAGCTACACAAATCGGCCGTAGAATTGATTCAAGATCTACAACCTCAATGGACAATCGCTGAAATTCGTAATTATTTAAATACCTTCTTGCTAAGAAAAAATGAAGAAGTCATGCGCGCTAGCCAATACCTATCAGGTGGGGAAAGAGTACGTTTAAGTTTAGCCATGATAGCGGCAAAGCCCCCTAAACTGCTAATTCTTGATGAAATCAGCAATAATTTAGATTTAGAAACTAAAGAACATGTTAGCCAAATTTTAAAGAATTATCCGGGTAGCTTACTAATGGTTGATCATGACCATAATTTCTTGATGAATCTCAATTTAGATAGTTGTTATCGTATTCATAATCAGCAATTGCTAGCGGAATAAAAATAACCATTTATTATTTAAAAGAAAATAACCATGAATAATCCACCACAAAAGCAACTTTATTGGTTTGCATTAATGTTAGTAATCTACGAATTTACTACTTATGCTGCAAATGATATGATTATGCCAGGTATGCCGCAGGTAATTAGCCATTTTGCTGCTCCAGTTACTTTTGTAGCAGCTTCCTTAACCGTATATATGTTGGGTTCTTGTATGCTACAGTTAGTGTTAGGGCCCATTGCAGAAAAATATGGGCGTAAAAGAACCATATTATGGGGTAACAGCTTATTTTTAATTTTTACATTAAGCTTAGCCTTAAGCTTGAGCATTAAAATGTTTATGATTAGTCGTTATTTACAAGGTAGCTGTATGGCTTTTACTCCATTAGGCTATGCTTTAATTCATAAGAATTTTAATGATAAACAAGCGTTAAAGTTAACTTCGCTAATGGCGAATATTACTATTTTAGCTCCACTTATTGGACCAATGCTTGGCGGAATAGTTATTAACTATTTTGGTTGGCGTTATGTCTTTGTACTAAGTATTATTACTGCTAGTGTGGCTTTATGGGGATTAAATAAATTTACACCTGAGGAAACTATAGCCAAGGAATCCCAAGTAATTAATCTCAAAAATATGCTGTGCACCTATTTACAAATCATTAAACTACCCGGATTTTTACTTGGTACTATTTCTAGCGCCATGATTGTTTTACCGGCATTGATTTGGGTAGCTACTGCACCAACTTTAATTTTATTAAATGCTCATTTAGGCATCAAAAAATACATTCTTTATCAATTGCTAGCACAAAGTGGTTTAATGTTGAGCAGTATTGCCATGCAATTTATTGCCGGTAGAATTAATTTAAGCCGGTTAATGATTTATGGATTAGTTATTGCCATATTTGGAATAGGCATTGGGGTAATATTTCAGGGGCAATTAACATTAATAGTAGTTGGGTTAGGCATATACACTTTTGGTTTTGGCTTATTAATGGGCACCATCATGCGGATTGTGGGGACGCTTCCAACCCAGCATCAAAGTATGCTATTTTCATTAATGGCGTTTTTACAAACTTTAATTATGGCAATCGCTTTAGAAATAGTCAATCGAATCTTAGAGTATTATTCCTATTCTTTAGCTAGTTTTACTATCATCAATCTGCTAATTACTGTGGTAGCGAGTTGTTTAATTGTGAGATTTGCTTATTTAAATCGACAGCGCTTGAGTGATACACCAATAACAATTCAAGAACTAGGGTAGAGTTGTGCAATATAATTAATTTGACAGCCACTCTGGCTTATTCCGCTTTGTCCAGCTAAATAGATGTGATTTATGCATATGGTAATAGTTGCGATAACTATCAATGACTGAGCCTACTTTACATTCATCGGGCATTGCACAAGCTGGTGATAAATTAAGAATTGATAATTTGCGACCATACTTAATTAGGTGTTGAGTAATAATTCTCTTGGATTCCAGAGTGATATAGCTGAGATGGTCGCGACCGTACCGATATTTGTATTCCTCGTGTAGCTCATGAGTATATGCTACTAACCATGCAAAATTATCATAATTTTTACTAACCCAGAGGGTACAGGGATGATTAACATGAGATTTTTTGTATGGAATATCAATAATATCAAGTTTTTGTTGTAGTGATGAGTTGAGGGTAAGTGCGGTGCATAACATTTGGCAGTGCTCTAATATCATTTTAACACAATGCTTATCTACATGATACTTTGCAGATTTTTTTATGTCACTGTCGAGAATAAATATATTCATAAATCAACCTATAAGTTACCCAATGGATAGTAGACATCTTTCCTAACCTTTGTTTTTAGCTGCAACTACTTTATGCTCGTTGGCTTGGGACTAGTTCCGGGCGCTCATTATTTATATTATACATTACCCAGCTGGTTTAATGATAAATAACCATTCGAAGTTGTTATTATAACTTTAAAATGTTAATTCGGTTTAAGTAATTAAATAAATTGCACTAAATTACAATTCCCTAAATTTATGTGGGATTTATTTGTATATAATTGCTACCCAACTAAAACAAATAGTTTATCAGATAATCCCTGAATTAACTTCATTAATAGGATTCTATCGCAAAAATTTGAAAAATAATGTTTATTTTAACCAATATTTAGTGGTATAATCACGGTAGTGTCTCAACTTGGCTATTTGTTCTCCTCATGAGCCGTTTTTTAGTTGAATTATATATTTATTAGGAATAAATACACATGGCTAATACAGCACAAGCAAAAAAAAGGGCTAGGCAGTCGCTAGTCCGCCGTAGTAGAAACTTTGGATTAAGAACTGAATTTAGAACTGCAATTAAAAAAGTATTGAAAGTTATTGCAACAGGCGATAAACCTGCAGCACAAGCTGAGTTTATTAGTATGCAATCAACGATTGATAAAATTGCGCGTAAGGGAATTTTTCATAAAAATAAGGCGGCACGGCATAAGAGTCGGTTGTCAGCTAAAATTAAAGCTATGACGCAAGCCTAAAGCACTTTTTTCTATAAAAAAACCCCGGTATTTATTCTGGGGTTTTTTATATTGTAATAGTTATGGATACTTTGAGTATATATAGATTAAAATTGGTGAGTTATAAATATGACAACAATTTCACAGACTTTGGAAGCGGCTTTTCGTGCTGCGTTTTTAGAATTAAAATTTAGTGCAAATACTCCAGTCTTACTGGCTGATGCAACTAAACCTGAATTTGGAGATTTTCAGGTAAATGGAATTATGGGGGCAGCTAAAATTGCCAAGATAAATCCGCGTGAATTAGCACAACAGATAATCAGTAAAGTTAACTTAGGTCCAATGGTTGAGAAACTGGAAATTGCAGGCCCAGGGTTTATTAATATCACGTTAAATAATGAATATTTGGCTCAGTATGTGTTAAATTTGAACTCTAATAATAACTATGGAATAGATTATTTACAGCATAAATCTCAAACAGTGGTGGTTGATTTATCTTCACCTAATTTAGCCAAAGAAATGCATGTAGGGCATTTAAGAAGTACCGTAATTGGTGATGCATTGGCACGGATGTTTGAATATATGGGCGATACAGTTATTCGTCAAAATCATGTAGGAGATTGGGGTACTCAGTTTGGAATGTTGCTTGCCTATCTTGAGATGTATACTCAAGAGCCACATAATTTTAGTGATGCTAGTAATTTAATTGATATGAAAGATGCTCATTTTAGCGTTAATGATTTAGAAAGGTTTTATCAAAATGCTAAAAAGAGATTTGATGAAGACCCAAGTTTTGCAGATAGAGCACGACAGCTAGTAGTAAAATTGCAGCAAAAATCCTCAGACGTATTAACTCTTTGGCAAAAATTTCGTGAAGAATCACTCAATCATTGTCAAAAGGTATATGATCAATTAAAAGTTAAATTATCCGTGAATAATGTGTGTGGTGAAAGTTTTTATGAACCATATTTACCGCAAATTGTTGATATTTTGCAAGCTAAAGAGGTAATAATTGAGAGCGAAGGCGCTAAATGCGTTTTTTTTGCTCCAGGTGAATTAAGCGGTAAGGAAGATACTCCATTTATAGTCCAGAAAAAAGATGGAGGCTACTTATATTCAACTACTGATTTGGCAGCAATTAACTATAGAGTGCATAACTTACATGCTGATAGAATTATTTATGTGGTAGACGCACGTCAAGCATTTCATTTTAAGCAACTGTTTATTGTGGCTAAAAAAGCACAATTAGTTACACAGAACACTAAATTAGAGCATGTTATGTTTGGTACTATGATGAATGAGGATGGACGCCCTTTTAAAACTCGTGATGGGGGCACAGTAAAACTAATTAATCTAGTGGATGAAGCAATAATTAAGGCGAAGAATATTGTAACTAAACGTAATCCTAATTGGTCTAGTGCAGAGCAAGATAATTTAGCTAAGATATTGGCGATAGATGCGATTAAATATGCGGATTTAGCTAAAAATCGTAATAGCGATTATATTTTTAGTTTTGATAGTATGCTTGCTTTTGAAGGCAATACGGCACCGTATCTATTATATGCCTATACTAGAATTCAAAGTATTTTACGCAAGGCTCAGGAATCTGAAATTGAAGTGCAACCTACTTTAGTAATTAGTGAGATGATAGAGCATAAATTAGCACTACATTTGACCAAATTTGCTGATGTATTGAATATTGCAACTAATGATTGTTATCCGCATTATATTTGTCAATATTTATATGATTTAGCTGGATTATTTATGCAATTTTATGAAAGTTGTTCAATTTTAAGTGCTGATACTAGGCAGAAGCTACACAGTAGATTATATCTAGCTGATTTAACTGCGAAAATTTTAAAGTTAGGGTTAAATGATTTATTAGGTATTGAAGTTATTGATGGCATGCGGATGTAAATGGATATTAATAAAAAAATAGTTCGTTGTTCATGGTGTTTGAAAGAAGATATTTACATTAAATATCATGATGAAGAATGGGGTGTTCCGGTACATGATGAAATCAAGCATTTTGAATTTTTACTCCTAGAGACGATGCAAGCTGGACTTAGTTGGCTAACTATTTTAAAGCGGCGAGAAAATTATCGACAAGCTTTTGCTAATTTTGATCCCAACGTGGTAGCCTGTTTTGACAAAACAGATGTGGTACGTCTAATGCAAGATTCGGGAATTATTCGCAATTTACGTAAGATTGAAGCTGCAATTATTAATGCCCAAAAATTTTTAAAAATTCAAGAAGAATTTGGTTTATTTGATAAATTTATTTGGGGGTTTACAGATGGCAAAGTGGTTAGAAATAGCTGGGAAACTGTGACACAGATACAGCCAACCACGGCGTTATCTGATAGAGTAACTAAAGAATTAAAACTGCGTGGATTTAAATTTGTTGGCTCAACTACGGTATATGCTCATTTACAAGCAATCGGTGTGGTAAATGATCATGTAGTTGATTGTTTTCGTTCTAAGATTTTGTGTAAGTAATACTGAAGTATATAAATTATAGGGTATAGATTAAAAAAGAACTAAGAATGTTAATTTTATGTAAGTTATCCTACATTGAAGAGGCAGCCTATATTAGGATCGGCTGCCTTTCTAAGAGCTAATTAAATTTTTTAGCTACATATACTTAAATATTGCTGTAATAATATGGAAAATACCAATTTGTAGGGATAGTGGCTACATATCCATTAGTCTGATCTATATTAGGTATAGAGTAAACTCCCAAACAATAATTTTTATATACAGTATCAGCGGTAGTGGTATCTGATCCAGGGTAAGAAACATTTATCCATGTTGCTGCTGAATTTAATTTACCATTGGAGTTACGGCTAACATTTACAAATGAAGAACCTAATACTCCAGATATTAACCATGAGGAAGCTAGATTATATCCACCTAAACCATCACTAGTAATACCTTCAAAGTGAGTAATACCGTCAGGTTGATTATTGTAATTATAGCTCATCCAGTTAGATAGGGCACCAGTACTTGAATCGTAGTCGACAATAAAAGCTAAACTAAGTTCTGTGGTAGATGTATTACTATATCCCCCAGAAATAGTGTAACTAGTTCCACCATTCCACCAAACGCCATAAGCAGTAGTTAATACAGAGCCAGGTTTAATTAATGTAGAATATGAATTAGTACTGATGTTGTAAATAAATGCATTACCTGCGGTATCACTGGTATCATAATTACCTACTACGATATCATTCATAATACTGTGTGGTATAGTGTTTAGAACAGCAGTATGCCCAGGTGTTTGCGAAGACGGGAAGTTCAACGGCTGCCAAGCTGAGCTTTCGCTTGGAATTGGTCCGTTATATAAGAAACCAAAGCTTGTATTACCAGATTCTTCAGTTTGATAGCTTCCAACTAATATTACATTACCGCTCACACTACTGTTATCTACACTATATAAATTAGTGCCAGATGTGGTAGCTCCAGCTGATGAAGGGTACATATAAGTATAATAAGTTCCTCCGCCTAATATCGGTCCTTCATAAAGGGTTCCCATATTATATGATTCAAAATAGCTTCCTGTTATATAGACGTTATCTGAATTAGATACTTGTTGAATTCCCGTTATGCCGGTAATGCTGCCAATAGCTGCATTAGGATAGTTTAGCGTTGTGTATTTAATCTCTTGGGTACTTGGTGTAGTACCTCCGCCATTACATGCAGTAAGCAATACGGCTAAGATTGAGCAGGTTGCGCTAAGTGAATATTTAATTGTTGACATTAGTTACCTCATAAAAAAACTTAATTTCTCAAAAGAACTCTGGAATTATATCATGAAAATATTTATGTTATTTTTATAAATGTGTATTTATAATAAGTAAGAGTTCAAGTATATAGTATAAGGAAGTTGTGAGTGATGGTTTTGCTCAATTTCCGCAAATGACATTTATTGGGATTATATACAGTTTATGTTAAAATATAATGCTCAAAAAATCTAAGGCTCAAAGATGATGAGTATATTAAGATCAGTATAAGATTTATGGTTATTCATAGATAAGGTGTTATTCTATGAACAGCTATGAATGCAAGCGATTTATGAAGGGTAAAATTTATAATTGAAAAAAATAGTTTGGCTGGTATATTGGTTTTGGTTAATTAATCTCGTGTATGCAAGTGTTCCACTTAAAGATGCTACGCTTACAAGCGCTCCACTTACAAATGTTCCATTTACCAATGCTTTATCTGAATATGTTCCCATTAAAATTGTAACAGCTGAAAATTTTTATGGTGAATTATCTAGAGAAGTGGGCGGTAGTTATGTGGAAGTACATAGTATAATTAATAATCCGAATGCTGATCCGCATTTATTTACTACATCACCTAAAGTCAATCAATTATTGCAGGAGGCGCAAATAATTATTTACAATGGTGCTAATTATGACCCATGGATAGAACAAATATTATCTTCGCTAACTAATAAATCAGCAATAATAATTAATGTGGCAGATTTAATTGGGGTAAATAATGGAGAAAACCCACATATTTGGTATAAGCCGCAAACGTTTATGGTATTAGCGAAACAATTAGCCAGTATAATTATAAAACTAAACCCTAAAAGTAAGTTGTACATTAATCAAAATTTAGCATATTTATTAAAACAAAACTTATTAGTATTACAGTCTATACAAGATATTAAGTTACATTATAATGGAATAATGGTTGGCGCAACTGAACCTGTGTTTGGATATATGGCATCAGCTATGGGGCTAAATATGCAAGGAATGGATTTGCAGTGGAAAATTATGAATAATACTGAGCCAAGTCCGCAAATATTAGCCAATTTTGAAGAGTTGCTCACTAAGCATCAGGTAAAAGTAATTTTTTACAATAGCCAGGTAGTGGACGCAGTTGTTAAAAATATTCTGGAATTAGCTAGGCAAAATCATATTCCAATTGTTGGAATTAGTGAAACTATGCCATCCCATTTAAAAGTTAATCAATGGCTGTTAAATAATATTAGCGCAACTAAAAGTGCATTACAAAATTCGGGCAAATTATGATTGAATGTAAAGAATTAGTTTTAGGTTATCAACAACCGTTAAATGAGGCTTTTAGTATGACTATACTAGAGAAGCAGTGGCTGGGGATAATTGGTGAGAATGGTATTGGTAAATCTACATTTATCAAAACTATTTTAGGTATGCAGCTACCATTTAGCGGTACGGTTTCTGTATTTGGCAAGGCTCCGGGGAGATTAAATAAATTTATCTCTTATATTCCACAGGAGCGTGAAATTAACTTAACGGATTTAATGAGTGGGCTCGCCCTAATTAAGAATAGTTATTATGGCTGGCGCTATGGTATACCATTATTTAATATTAAATTACATAATCGTGCTTTAGAATTACTTGAATTAGTGGGTGCTTGCGAGTATATGCATCAGCCATTTAACACTTTATCTGGCGGACAAAAAAAACGTATTTACTTAGCACAAGCATTAATTAATAATCCGAAACTTTTATTGCTAGATGAACCATTAGCCGATTTAGATCCAAAAGCTAAACAACATTTTATTGAAGCAATGCAAGAGATTCATGAGCACCAAAATATAGGACTGTTAATTATTTCGCACGATATGCATGAAATTGCTAGCCATTTGGATGGATTTGTTCATTTTAAAGATGGTGTAGTGCATGATTGTAGAGAATTGCCTTGTGCTCGAAAGGATACTTATGTGGGCTTATAGTTTTATGCAACACGCATTGTGGTCGGGTTTAATAATAGCTACGGTGTGCGGAATTATGAGTGTTTTTATAGTACTGCGGCGCAGTGCTTTTGCTGCTCATGCTTTAGGACATATGAGCATAACTGGCGCAGCAGCAGCAGCATTGTTAGGGCAGTCTATAATTATAGGACAGTTAGTTTTGAATTTAATTTGTGCACTCATTATGGGGGTAATAGGAGATAAGGTTAAAAAAAACGACTTGGCAGTTGGGGTAGTATTAACCTTTGTATTGGGATGTGGGGCATATTTTTTATTTTTGTTTCAGAATAATTATGCTGGAGGAGTAATGAGTATTTTATTTGGTAATATTCTTGCGGTTTCAGTATCACAAATTTATATATTAAGTGGATTATCTACCATTATTTTAGCAATTATAGTTGTAATTGCGCGACCATTATTATTTGCTTCAATTGACCCTGTAATTGCCAGTTCTAAAAATGTTCCACTGCGTTATCTAACAATAATATTTTTTATGCTTTTGGCGTTAACTGTATCTATGGCATGTCAAATTGTGGGGGCGCTATTAGTTTTTGTAATGTTAGTTATTCCTGGGGCAATTGGCATTCAATGGGGGGGAAGTATTTATAAAATTATTCTTATTAGTATTATTGCTGCAAACAGTAGTGTGATTTTAGCATTAATTATTGCATATAATTTTAATTTACCCGTGAGTTTTTGTATTACTACAATTTTGTCGCTTGGTTATATTGGTGGGATATTTAAAAAATAGTTTTTAGTAAATATTATTATTCTGATTCTAATTATCAGCTATAATCAGTCATTACGGTTTATAATATGGAGAAGTTTACCATGAATAAAGTAGTAAATGGAGCAGATATAGCGGTTAGAGATATTTTTGATGGTGCTACAATTGCTGTTGGAGGGTTTGGTTTATGCGGTATCCCAGAAAATAGTATTGCAGCACTAGTGCGTTTAGGCGTGAAAGATCTCATTTGTATTTCCAATAATGCTGGTGTTGATGATTTTGGTTTAGGTTTATTATTACAAAAGCGGCAGATTAAGAAAATGATTTCAAGTTATGTGGGTGAAAATAAACTGTTTGAAGAATTAGTTTTATCCGGTGAATTAGAATTAGAACTTACCCCACAAGGTACTTTAGCAGAGAAACTTCGTGCTGGCGGCGCTGGAATACCAGCATTTTTTACTCCAACTGGTGCGGGAACAATTGTTGCCCAAGGTAAAGAAATTAAAATTTATAATGGTCGACCACATGTACTGGAAAATTCACTTACCACTGATTTTGCCTTAGTAAAGGCTTGGCGTGGAGATGCAATGGGGAATTTGGTATTTCGCAAAACTGCGCGTAATTTTAACCCAATGGTAGCAACAGCGGGCAGAATTACCATTGCTGAGGTTGAAGAGCTGGTGCCTGTTGGGGCACTTGATCCGGATGTGATTCATACTCCAGGAATTTATGTGCATCGAATTTTTCAGGGTGAGCACTACGAAAAACGGATAGAAAAACGTACTGTTAGGAGTTAATATTATGGCTTTAACTAGAGAACAAATGGCACAAAGAATTGCTCGCGAAATTCAAGATGGATTTTATGTTAATTTAGGTATTGGTATTCCTACATTAGTTGCTAATTATATTCCTACTAATATTCATGTAGTTTTACAAAGTGAAAATGGCTTATTGGGTATTGGTCCATTTCCGCATGAAGATGAAGTCGACCCCGACTTAATTAATGCGGGAAAGGAAACAGTTACTACTTTGCCTGGTTCAGCTTTTTTTTCTGCTGCTGATTCTTTTGCGATGATTCGCGGAGGTAAAGTTGATTTAACTATTTTAGGCGCTATGGAAGTTGATGAAAAGGGTGATATTGCTAATTGGATGATTCCTGGTAAAATGTTAAAAGGTATGGGCGGGGCTATGGATTTAGTAGCCGGGGCTAAACGTGTAATTGTAGTAATGCAGCATGTAGCTAAAGATGGCTCAAGTAAAATCTTACCCCAATGTGTACTACCTTTAACTGGAACTAATGTGGTAGATTTAATTGTAACTGAACTTGCCGTAATTAAAGTTACTGACAAGGGATTGACTCTATTAGAGCGGGCTCCTGGAGTGAGTGTTGAAGAAATTGTTAATTCAACCGCGGCTAAGTTAATTATTCCAGATAACGTCCCAGAGATGCATTAATTATTATTCTTAGATAGAGTAAAAGACCAAATATAAAACTATATATTAATAACTGGGGTCATATACTGACCCCATCAAATACATTGAAATTATTATATTTTTTTAATTTATATTGTTATTCGCTGGTTTTTCATGCATTATTCGGCTGACTTGCAGCGATTTGTGCAAGAGATTTTTCATCTAAATATGGACATTCCCACTCCACATTTGGGTTCGATCTTAAAAATTCTTTAAGCCCATCTAAATTTGGAGTTAACTGCCAATCATCAACTTCTTTCTGGCTATCCTCAACTTCTTCCTCGCTATCCTCAACATCATCCTTAATTTCATTATAATTATCAATAGTTATTTTCTTAAGGTTAGCCAATCCGGTAAAAATATTAGTATTTTGAAAGAGTTTTCTTTCTTTAAAACCTTCTATAGTTAAATGAGTAAGAGCACTACAACTAGAAAATGCTGCAGCTTCAATTTTTAATGGATCACTATTTTTTAGGGTTAATTTTTGCAGCTTATCTTTGCACGGTAAATTTTGGAAAATAGTTTTATGTATGTCATCTATGGTAAAGTTTTCAAGCTCTAGATTTTTAAGGTTGGGAAAACAACCTATAATATCATGCGGAAATTTATTTGTATTAAATATATTTTCTATGTGAGATTGATTTGCAATTTTTAAATGCAAATTTTCTAGCTTGTATAAGTATATAAGTTCCGGCAATGTAAATTCGTTAACTATACCGCAGACGTTAATATTCAAGGTAGTTAAGTTGGGTAAGTTACGAAATAAATTTTTAGGCAATGCATCTGCTTGTGGTGGATTGTCTGTATTATTAAATAATGATAATTCTCTAATATGCATTAAGTTTCGGGTAAAGTATGGGGGAAAATCTTCTTCTAGTAACCTAACATTGCCATGTAAGGTTAGGTTGGTAATATTGGGTAAAAGTGCCAAAATTTCTTGTGGTATAGATACATTTTCACTAATTACTATAGAAGTTATATCAGTGTTATCACAAGCTTGAATAATTTTAAGTTTTACTGTATTAATTTCTGTAGGTGTTGCTTGGTGCTGAGAATCTGCCCATCTATTTAATTGAGTTAGAATTAAGAAGCGTTGCTCTCTGTTAGATTGATTCAACCGTATAGAAGCATCGTTAAATAAGGGCCCATTGGTATCCCCAAAGCAAATGGGTTGAGAAGTGGATGGTCTCAAACTCTGGATTTCATCAAATTTACGTTTTTTGGTATTGTTAATAGTTAAATCAGGTGGAGATTTAATAAGTTTTGCCAGGTCTATAGCATATATTCCATCTTCACCATTATTCCAAAATTGTATTGTGTTCCATCGATTTTTAATTAATCCACTTAAGTCTTCTTGTGGTAATTTATTAATAATATCGGGCATGATGCTGGTAAATTCTTCCTTAGATAACCATTCTCTAAAATTTTGAAAATTAAAATTTCCATTCGCATTAAAAGCTTTTTCTTGTGCCTGAACTATATAGGGAATGGCTAAAAATTTTGTGAAATATGGTGAAATTCCATTTATATTAATTCCTGATGCGTTACATAAATTAATTAAAGAGTCTATAAATGCCTGTGGAATATTATGAATTTCACTATAAGATTTATTTTGTATTACTTTTAAACAAATTTGAGTGATTTCTATAGAATTGTGTATATGCATTTCTAAAAAAACATTTGCCACATTTTTAAAAGCCTCTTTGGCGGGAGTTCTTGCGACTTGATTTGAGCGATTAGATTCTGTCGATCGAGTTAGGTTATTAGTTGTTATACCAGTATTTCTCATTATATGTTTCTTTCCAGTACGATAAAAATTAGCGATTTTATCGAGTATTGAGAGGTAACAGGTATTATTTTAGGTTAAATATTTTATAAATAATTGGAGCAATTAATGTTGTAGGATATTCAATTGGTTCTGGGCAGATTTTTACACAGCTTTAAATTGTTAACAGCTCCAAACCCAATAATTGGCCCCCTATGCCGAAATGTAGCGGTATGATTGACTTTTACTGATGGCATTACTGTCTTATAAGGAAATTGTGATTCATTTTTTTCAACTTACTAAACTACCTAAAAGAGCTGATATTAATAGTTATTCCCAAGAATCAATAGAAAGTATTATTAACTGTTTTAATAATAGACCTATGCGATGTTTAGAGTATAGAACCCCTCAAGAGATTTTTAATGAAAACATTAGGGA
>JAGOUD010000199.1 GCA_018061465.1 Burkholderiales bacterium | reverse complement strand
GAACTAGTTGCTTTAGGTATGGGCATAGCCATTAGGTGTGGTGTATATTTAACCCCAGGAGGCAATAAACTTTGTAAAATCTGTTGTGGAGTTTTCATGGAAAAATCTTGAAACATTACAACTACTTGGTCATAGTTAATATCGTCTGTTGTTTCAATAATTAAAGGAGCTTCAACATAATCCTGCTCTTGTAACCCATAATGCGCATGCATCCAATAAGTACCGCTTTGTTTAAGCGGAAATTTATAATGGTATTCTTTGCCTGGAGCAATCGGATCTTGCGTAATCCCGGCAACTCCATCTTGATCATTGGGTAGAATTAAGCCATGCCAATGAATTGACGTGGATTCGGCTAATTCATTTTTAACTATTACATCAAAAACTGCGCCGGATTTAGTATAATATCCCCATGTCCCATTTGGTTGCTCAATTGTAGCCACCTTTTTACTTTTACCATTAACATTAATTATCTTATACTTCACTTCCAAAATGGTGGGTATTGCCAGGACTTTAGTTATAATCACAGCCAATATAGCAAATTTTTTGATTCTCCTAAAATTCTCTACCAATTGGGCTAATCTAAAATTTTTCATAGTCAGCTATCCTTTTATAAGTAAATCTTGCGTCTATTTAACTTAACAGAGTATATATTTTTAATCAGTTTCTAACAATTCCAGTGCTCCCAGTAATTTTATCATATTTTACTTTACAAAATATTATTAAAACTTGATAGAATACTGAGTTTAAATATACTTAAAAAAGAATCAACCTGGATGAAACACACAGTGCTGGCACGCAAATGGCGTCCTAAAAAATTTAAAGATTTGGTAGGGCAAGACAATAGCGTAAGAATATTGACTAATATTTTAAATAGCGACCGGATTCACCACGCCATTTTATTAACGGGAACTCGTGGGGTAGGTAAAACCACAATAGCACGAATTATTGCCAAAGGTTTAAACTGTCTAACTTCAGTTGATGGTGAACCGTGTGCTAACTGTGAAAATTGCAGCCAAATTGATGCTGGTTCATTTATTGATGTTATAGAAATTGATGCAGCTTCTAACACTGGGGTCGATAATATTCGGGAACTGATTGATAATGCTCAATATGCTCCAACTAGTGGTAAATATAAAGTATACATTATTGATGAAGTACATATGTTATCTAAATCCGCGTTTAATGCTATGTTAAAAACACTTGAAGAGCCCCCCGCTAATGTGGTATTTATATTGGCAACAACAGAGCTACAAAAAGTTCCTGCAACTATACTCTCGCGCTGTTTGCAACTAAAACTACGTAATTTATTAGCTGCTGAAATCCATAATTATTTGATTACTATTTTAGAATTAGAACATATACAGTTTGAAACACCAGCTTTAGAATTAATTGCGCATGCAGCTTTAGGCAGCATGCGCGACGCGCTCTCGCTCCTAGATCAAGCAATAGCTTTTAGTAATAGCATTATTACAGAAGTTAACGTTCAGCAAATGTTAGGCATTAGTTCTGATGATGTGATTTATGCGCTCCTTAATGCATTATGCAGCTTAAACGGAGCGACCTTAATGCACGAGATCAAACAAATTTACGCAAGTGGTATTGATTTAGAGGTAGTATTATCGAAATTACAACAAAAGTTATGCGAACTTAGTATTACACAATTAATTCCTGACAATGCCAATACCAAACTTACCCCATTTATTGATAAAATTAGTGTTAATGACGTACACTTATACTTTGAAATTGCTAATTTGGGTTTAGAGCAATTAAAAAAAACTAACGATAAATATCCAATATTTACAATGACTCTATTACGTATGTTAGCATTTAACATTGGTACTGACCAAAATAAAACTATTACATTTACCCAGAGTAATTTTAAAGTCAATCCAGCAGAAATCAGTCCTACTAATCAAAATTCGCACGTGCAGCCTGACCAATCAGCAGTAGCGGTTACTACCCCAAAACTAAATAAAGAATTATTACCCGAATCGCTGAATAAGAATACTTCGGCAGCTCATGCACCAGCCGAAGAACTCCCTCAGGAAGAGCTAATAAGTGACGCTTTCGGCAATTACCAAAATTTTGCCCCGGAAAAACCCAAGTTACTTACGAGTAATGATCAGCCCTTAACTAACTGGTTTGAATTAATTACTGAGTTAAAGCCGCAGCTAGGCGCATTGTATCCTTTTTTAGAAAACGCACAATTACAATTGGCAACTGATGATACACTTAATATAATTATTGATAGTCGTTATGAAAGTGCTTTTACTAAAAACATGGTGTCTGATTTAACGCAAATTTTAAGCAACTATTTTACCCGAGAAATCACATTGAATATTAGCTTTAACCAATGTGTTACGCATACTCTAAAAGAAAAAAATTTACAAGAAAAAGAAGACAAGCAAAGATATGCGGAACAATCAATTGCAGAGGATGAATATTTAATTAAATTTTTGAATCGGTTTTCTGCTAAAATAATGCCTGGAAGTATAAAGCCACTATAATTAAATTAGAAAAATATATTTGGTATAATAGATACTCGAAGTATTCTAGGTCCTGGATTCAAAGACAAAGAATATATAAGATTTTAAAGGATAAACAATATTATGTTTGATAAAGGTCAAATGGCTGGCTTAATGAAAAAAGCGCAAGAAATGCAAGAAAATATGCAAAAAGCCCAAGAAGAAATTGCCCATTTAGAGGTAAGTGGTGAGTCCGGAGCTGGTATGGTAACTGTAATTATGAATGGTAAACATTATGTAAAAAAGGTTATTATAGATCATACTCTAATGGATGACCAAGAAATGCTGGAAGACTTAATTGCTGCCGCAGTTAATGATGCAACCCGCAAAATAGATGAGCAAAGTTCTGAAAAAATGGGCAAAGTAACTGCAGGAATGCCATTTAACGGTTTAAAATTACCTTTTTAACTTTCAATGGTGGGTCTCCTTGCATTGTTAGTCGCAAAACCTGGTCAGGTCGGGAACGAAGCAGCCATATGCGAATTTGACAAGTGCCAAGGGTTTGGCTCACCACCCCTTCTACACATATGAAGTAAGAAATTTATTAAAATATGGGCTAGCATTTCATCCTCAATATTTTCGCCATTTTGCCTCAAATTAATTAACAAATTTTTCTACATATATTTGAAACCATGTTATATTTTACACATTCATCAAATATTTGTCTTAGGTACGAGCGATGCTTTCTTCAATTTTGCAGTTCACAAAAACTTTTACGCTGTTTTACTCTTTCATAAAAAGCTGCTGTATAAGGATACTGATCTCCTAATAATTCAATTTTTATATTTAACCGTCCAAAGCGAAATAATCTTACAGTACAAATTGTGTCGGCCATAGTATATTCTTTTCCAAAAATAAAACCCGATTGACTATTTGATAATTTTTCTTCCATGTCAGACAAAGTATTAATAATTGCAGCATTGGCCAACTTTATTTCTTCGGATGTAATTTGTCCATTTACCGCTTTTGCTAAAAAC
>JAGOUD010000042.1 GCA_018061465.1 Burkholderiales bacterium | reverse complement strand
CTTATAAGCTGCTGCCGCCATCTACGCATATATTTTGTCCAGTAATAAACCCAGCACCATCGGAGAGTAAAAATTTTACTGTAGCAGCTATTTCTTCTGGTTTACCAATTCTACCTAAAGGGATTGTTGCAAGAGTTTCAGCCTCCTCTTTTGATCCAACAGGACGACGTTCTCGAAACATAGTAGTTTCTACGGGTCCTGGAGCTACTGCATTTACTGTAATTTTAAACGGTGCCAATTCTATTGCCCAGGTTCGAGTAAGTCCTAACAAAGCACTTTTTGAAGCTGAATAGCTACTGAGGTTTTTAGCCCCCAAAATTGCCCGGCTGGTAATATTAATAATTCTGCCATATTGTTTAGCTTTCATTGCCGTTACAAATGCTTGGGTAATTTGCACCGCAGAACGTACATTTAAATCTAAAACGGCATTCAGGGAAGAAAAGTCAATTTCACCCAATGCTTGTGCTCTAACAATACCGACATTATTGACAATTAGACATAAATCAGAAAATTGTCTATTAATTTCATCTAATACCGTCTGGGTTGCAGCTATATTAGCCAAATCGCAATTAAAAAAGGTGCCTGGAAATGGCTCACTCCCACTATTTCTAGCTATACCAATAACATGGTAACCACTAGCAGCCAATAAATTACTAATAGCCAAACCAATTCCACGCGAGGCACCAGTAACTAAGACGCTCTTTACCATATAAATCCCCCTTTATTGCTCATTTATTTAAAATGCTTTCAATTGATTTAAGAATCGGTTTAAGCTCTAAGGAGATTAAACCCTAAATTATAGCATTTACTCATTATTAGCGTAAGGAGTTTAATTGAATTGTATCAAAAAATTTATTCCTCAATATAAAGATATAGTAGAATCATGGACATCATTAATTTTTTATTTTCAGGATTAAGTGTGAATTTTGAAAAATACGCTAAAATGAATGGCAACATTTTAATAATTGGCTTTGGTTCCATTGGACCAGCAGTATTGCCTTTAATTATACGTCATGTGGATATAGATAAGCATCAAATATCCATTATAGCAGCGGATAAAAACCACAAGCAACTAGCTCAAGAGTACGGTATAAATTTTGAATGTATCACTCTTAATGAGCAAAACTATACCGAAATTTTAACTTCTCGCTTAAAAGCCGGAGATTTATTACTTAATTTGGCAGTAGATGTTTCTTCCTATGACTTAATTCTATTGTGTCATCAATTAAAAGTATTGTATTTAGATACTAGTATTGAACGCTGGAAAGATGATAAACACATTACTGAAAGCCTCTATGAACGCCGTAGTAAATTAATGAAACATAAAAAGGCATTAAATAATGATGTTACCGCTTTAGTATGTAACGGAGCCAATCCGGGATTAATTTCTCATATTGCAAAACAAGCTGTTTTAGATGTAGCCCAAAAAATTACTGGTAATCTGCCAAATATTCCAGCCACTCAACAAGAATGGGCACAATTAGTAAAAGACTTAGATATAGTTACTCTACACATTGCTGAACGGGATACTCAACTAGGCAGCAGCGGACGACGGGCAGATGAATATGTTAATACCTGGTCGGTTACAGGTTTACTAGATGAATCTTTAGAATATACTGGATTTTCTTGGGGTACTCATGAAACAGAACTACCGAATCAATTAGTAAAAACTCAAGGAGAAACCAATACTTATAGATTCATTCAATTAGCCAGTACTGGAGCTAATACTAAAGTTAAAAGCTGGATTGCCAGCCATGGCATATATCATGGCTTTGTTATTCCGCATACTGAAGCATTTTCATTAGCTGAATATTTCTGTCATATTGATGCAGCCACCGGGCAAGTATCACACCCAACTGTACACTATGTTTATCAACCGTGCAATGATGCTTTAGTATCACTGCATGACGCTGCGGCAAAAAATCAAGCTAATCCAGATAAAATTCGGTTATTACATGAAGATATTATTGAAGGCTACGATGAATTAGGAATTTTAGTGTTGCGTAAAGGTTCGCCCCACGTTTATTGGCTCGGCTCCAAGCTTAGTATTCATGAAGCCAGGCGTTTAGCCGATAACAATAATGCTACTTCCTTACAAGTTGCAATTGGAGTTTTAGTCGGAATAGTTCATGTAATTAATAATCCTAAGCAGGGATTAATTGAAGCAGAGCAATGTGATTTTGCTTACGCCCTTAAAATAGCTAATCCATATTTAGGTGATTTTAGCGGGCATTGGGGCACTTGGACTGAAAATAATGATTATTCATGGACTTTTGCTAATTTATCCGTAAATTTAATTGGAACCATTTAAAGTCGGATTAGTAATAGTTTTAATGTACAACTATATAGTAAGCAAATTTTTAAATCTGGGAGATAAATTATGCCTCAACAATCAATTGAATATTCTATAAACTCCACTAAATTTATTGGCGAACTAGTTTACAATGGAGAATTAAATAATACTCGATCAACTATAATTCTCTATCCTGCCATGGATGGGCGCGGTGAATTTTGCCTAGATTATGCAAAGAATTTAGCCAATAATAATTTTGTAGTTTTTGTAGCTGATGTTTATGGTGAGGGCAAATCCACACACAATTTTGCTCTTGCCAGATCGTGGCTCATGCCACTACTAGAAAACCGTAATTTAGTGAGAGAGCGAGCTATAGGGGCATATACCACAGTTAGCCAGCTAACATGGATTAATCCAAATAAAATTGGAGCTATCGGTTTTTGTCTCGGAGGAATGTGTATGCTTGAAGTAGCCAGAAACGGGACCCACTTAGTAGCTGGAGTAGCGGTGCATGGAGTACTTGACAAATCTGATCTTATTACACGGCCAATTAGTACCAAACTCATGATACTTAATGGCTTTAAAGATCCATCATCCCCGCCTGAAAAAACTGAACAATTTATTCAGGAACTAACCACAGCAAATAACCATGACTGGGTATTCATAAATTTTGGTAATACAAAGCATGCTTTTTCAGATCCATTAACTGGTACATTTGACCCCAAAATGGAGCAGGAATTTGGGCGGGAATATAATGAATTAGCTGCCAGCAGATCATTTAGATATGCCGTAGATTTTTTTAAAGAAACCCTTGATTAATCTGCTTTACAATGCTGATAATTACATAAAAAAGCACTAAAATTTAGAATGTTAAACCACTTGCATAATGTTTACGATCTAAATACCCAATGCTTGTTTTTGTAAAGCCACGAGCTGATTAATTCCCAATTCAGCAAGATCCAGTAGTTGATTCATTTCAGTGCGGCTAAATGCAGCACCTTCCGCAGTTCCCTGGATTTCAACTATATTCCGATCCTCAAACATAATACAATTTATATCTGAATCACAATTGCTATCTTCACTATAGTCTAAATCAAGTAATGGAATACCCCGATGCACACCAACTGACACAGCCGCTAAACATTTAGTTATGGGATGGAGCTTAATTTTACCCTGGCTCAATAAATTACTTAATGCATCATATACTGCAATGAATGCTCCTGTAATGCTTGCTGTTCTAGTACCACCATCAGCCTGGATTACATCACAATCTACCAAGATTTGACGCTCTCCAAGGAGTATCAGATCAACACAAGACCGCAAACTCCGCCCGATTAAACGCGATATTTCCTGTGCTCGTGGATTTACTTTACCAGCTACACTGTCGCGCTTATTTCTACTATGAGTTGCTCGCGGCAACATAGCATATTCGGCACTCAGCCACCCTCTATTTTTACCATTTAAAAATGGTGGTACTTTATCATCAATAGTTGCCGTACATATTATCTTAGTTTCACCAAATTCAATTAAAACAGAACCTTCAGCATATTTAGTATAATGCCGTGTAATTTTAATTGGTCTTAATTGATCACTTTGACGATTATTGGCACGCATCCTTAAATACCTCTAATTAAAAAATCTTAATGCAGTGATTGTAACAAACTAAACCTGCTATTGTGATATTATTTGCAAAAAACACTTGCAATTCTTTTTAAGAATATGTAATAATACATTCCTCGCAACAAAAAACTTGTTGAGGGCGCTTAGCTCAGTTGGTAGAGCATCTGCCTTACAAGCAGAGGGTCATAGGTTCGAATCCTGTAGCGCCCACCATGTACGGAGCGGTAGTTCAGTTGGTTAGAATACCGGCCTGTCACGCCGGGGGTCGCGGGTTCGAGTCCCGTCCGCTCCGCCAGTTTAATCCTTTGAAATCCCTAAATTATCTATATATTATTTAATTTTCAATTCCATCTAGCAATATAAAACACCCCCATATTAATCGCAATCATTCCTGACAAAAGGAATATTAACTTGAATTGTGCTTATAGGCGCAGCAAAACCTACGGCAACAGTGGCATTATAAAAGCTATTATTGGTAGCAATTACTCCCAGACATGCAGAGAGAAAAGATAACGGCTATAAATTCGTGGGGCAATATTAATAAAATGATATAATAAAGTTGAAACGATGTGGAGTTTATAATTTTTTACCATAATTCTACACAGTAAATACGGACAATTACAATTTACTCTTGGAGCATGCTATGAAAAATCTTCTAAATTTTATGGAGGGGATTGGTAGTATACTGAACATAATACCAACGATTGAAAAACCCAAAATCAAACCTCTGGGTTCCAATTTTCAGGATGATTATAATAAACTTGCTGGTGATTGGCAAAGGATTGGCAATGGTATTAGGCAAGTAATGAATAAATATGAAAAATCAAAATCAACAAAATAACTCCGGTGCAGTAATGATTGGTTACTCTAGTCCATTACCAGTAGCACAACAATTTGAGCAGTATGAAAAAATATTGCCTGGGGCAGCAGAACGCATTTTAAAGCAAGCCGAGAATGAACAAGAAAATAGATTTATAAATGATTCCCGAATGCATGAATCTAACAAAGCAATTATCAAGAATAATCATAGTGAAAAAATGGCAGGTATTATTGTTGGTGGAATTATCTAAATTTTTTAACTTGCCATAAATAGTTACAATTTTCCTAAAATCAGACTTTTAACTCAATAGCATCACCCCGAAAATTTAGAGACAAATGGGGGACAACTTGTAGTAAAACTCCGTATTTTGGTGCATTTACCTGCTTGTATATTAAACTATAACATAGTTAAATCGTTTATTTGTAAGCTCCTAAAGCATAATGTAATTCATATGAATGTGAATAAATTTCTAGAATATTCCCAAATGGATCTTCACAGTACACCATACGGTATGGCTTCTCATCTGGATAATAATAACGTACAGGCATCCGCTGTTTACCCCCAGCAGCCACTATTTTTGCAGCTAAGCCTTCGACATCTGGGTCTTGCACACAAAAATGGAACAACCCGGCCCTAAAAGGGTTAAATTCTGGTGGCGGCAAATCTTTGGTCTGCGGAAACTCAAATAATTCAATACCAATTTTATCCGAGGTCGACATATGCGCAATTTTAAATTTGCTATATCCAGCTCCAAAAACATCCTGACACATTCTACCTATGGCAGTATTAGGATCTTCTAAAACTTCTATAGGTCGCATAATAATGTAGAAGCCAAGAACTTTTTCGTAAAACTCAACAGCTTTGTCTAGATCAGGAACTGTTATTCCAATATGAGAAAATGCTCTAGGGTAAGGGTGGGTATTCATTTTATTCTTTCCCTCATTAAATTAGCAAAAAATATAAAACCTGACAAAAACTATAACCGGCATCAGCATAGTCTTGCAGTAGAAAATTATACTATAAAATCTTCTTAGTTATAGGGAATTCGATTAAATATTCTTAAAAAGAATCAAATTTACTTAAGACAATGATAAAATATCTCATGAAATAACCAAAGTGTAAATTTGCTTACTTTTTTGTGAGAATCTACATATTTTTACTGGAGGTCTTATGCCGGAAATATCACGATTTTTGGGAATTATAATTATGATGCAGTGGCGAGATCATAATCCACCGCACATTCATGCGCGTTACGGTGAATATGAAATCACTGTTGATATTAATAACCTTGTAATTGAAGGCAAATTTCCACGTCGCGCGCTTAATCTAGTTTTTGAGTGGGTGGAACTACATAGAACCCAGCTACTCGAGGATTGGGAATTAGCGCAGAAACAAGAGCCATTAAAGGCAATTACACCGTTGGAGTAATAGTCATGTTACACATTAAATCTTGTCGATATGCTGAAGATTATAAGCTGGCAGTGCAATTTGATAATGGCACCGAGGGCATAGTTGATTTGCAGGATCTACCTAAGAGCGGAACCGTATTTGCACCATTAAAAGATAAAGAAATTTTTCGCAAGGCTAAATTGGAAGAATGGGGTGTAATTACCTGGTTAAATGGCACACTAGATGTTGCCCCAGAGTATCTGTTTTTTTTAATAAATAAATCTAACCCAGAGTTTAAAGATCTTTTTATAAAATGGGGGTACTTACAATGAACATTGACCATGCAAGAGTATCAACATTGGATCAGAATTTGAATTTGCAAATTGATGCTTTAAGTAATGTTGGATGTGAACGTATTTTCAAGAAAAAATTACTGGCACTAAATTAGCCCACCCTCAGTTGTGGGAAGCAGTTTTGCAAGTGTAGAATCATTACTGCTAAAGCAGAAAAATAATTATTGATTTTCAACGGTTATTCATTAATATTTTACTTTGCCAAATAGGCAATATTTTATGGCCCATGAAAAAATGAATTTAAAAACATTGCTAGTCTTATTTTTATATTGGTTATGGTAAATTTAAATAAAAATAGTATTACATGGCATTAAGGAAAATGTGGTATAATCTCTAATAATTTTATATTTTTGGGCGATTTGGATGAAATTTAAAAATTTTTTAGTCTTAGTTACTTGTTTTACACTAATTTCCTCAAATATTGCATTTGCCGCTAGATTTGGTAATGGTGGTAAATATGGAATGCAACGAAGTACAACAAACTATAATTACAGACCTTCTGGGCAAAACACTACTTCTCAAACCAGCATACCCCAACAAAATAGTTATTCTGGGCAGCAAAATCGCTCAGGAATGGGTGCTGGCACTGCAGCAGCTCTAGGTGCGGCGGCAGGAGCAGCTGGTGGATATATGCTCGGTCGTAGCATGAGTGGCGGTGAAGAAAGACCACAAAATGCAAGTGGTACTCAGTCTATCGAACCACAAGGCAGCAACATACCGTGGGGTACCATTGGTATTTTAGCTATTTTATTATTTTTGGGACTTTTATTCTTTCGCCGCAGTAAAACTGATCCAAAATTTTCAGGAAATATGAATAATCCAATAAATTCAGCACCACCTCAATTTAATATTCCCAATATTAAACAGCGTACTGCTCGGGAACCTAATAAGCAAACAAAATCAGTATATAAAATATTTGCGAAACCCGAAGAACCTGAAGATAACTTAAATAAAATGCCAGATGGGGTTGAAACTATATATTTTTTACGTCAAGTAAAAGGTATTTTCTTACATATTCAAAGCATGAATAATCTGGATAATATAACCGAGATCAAAAAGTATATGACGGAAGCACTATATCAAGAAATGCAGGATACAATTTCGGACAACAAGTTTGTCGCTGATTTTACTCAATTAGATTGTCACTTATTAAATTGTGAGATGAGTGAAAGCAGGCAATTACTCGCTTCGGTGCGTTTTTTTGGTCTGGTAAGTGAAGAACCTGATGCAGATAGCAAACCCTTTAGTGAAATTTGGAATTTTATAAAAATGGATTTAGAAAATGGAAAATGGCTAGTGGCTGGCATTGAGCAAGAAAAATTAAGTAAATAAAATATACTCATTATAATTGAAAATTGAGTTAAATGTTAATCCTAAACTCAGAGCTAGTAGTGGAATGTATTTTTATCTTTGAAAGCTAAATGTTGTCAAATAGTGCTCCTAACCCGCCATCAAAGTCAAAAACGATGCTTCTTATTGATGGATCATCTTTTATTTTTAGGGCATATCATGCACTACCTGAATTAACCTCGCCAGCCGGTAAGCCAACCGGTGCTACGCGGGGAATTATCAGTATGATAAAATCCATGCAAAAAAAATATCCAACCCCATATTGGGGATGTATTTTTGATGCTCCCGGTAAAACCTTCCGTGATGAAATCCATCCGCAATATAAAGCCACTCGAAAGAGTACCCCTGATGATCTAGTCATGCAATTAGAAGATATTTATGGAATAATTCGTGCATTAGGTATTCCTTTAATTATGCAACCCGGTATTGAAGCTGACGATATAATAGGCACTCTAGCTATACAAGCTAAAAATGCGGGATATAAGGTGTTAATTGCAACTGGGGATAAAGATTTTGCACAATTAGTGGATGAAGACATTACCTTAATTAATACCATGACTAATGAGGTTTTAGATATCCAGGGGGTGATTAATAAGTTTGAAGTCAAGCCAAGCCAAATTATAGATTACTTATCTTTAGTTGGGGATAAAGTAGATAATATTCCTGGGGTAGATAAATGTGGACCTAAAACTGCTGCTAAATGGTTAGCAGAACATAATACTCTAGATAATATAGTTAGTAATGCAGTTAATATTGGTGGGGTGGTGGGGGAAAACTTACGTAAAGCTATCCCCTGGCTAAAAATTGCCAAGATATTGGTAACTATTGATACCAATATCGAATTAGACCATGATAATCATATTGCCAATATTAATGAATTGATATGTAAGCCTGCTAATTGTGAAATATTACATACTTACTATTCAACATTAGGGTTTAAAACCTGGCTTGAACAATTAAATAATCAAACACAAATAATCCCTGCAGATATAAATCCCACAGCAGAACTATTTCCAACAACCACAGAAGAAATTACTCTAACAGATTTATCAGATACTAGACTTACCCCAGATATTTTAAACCATAATTCCTCAACTAATGCTCAATTTATACAAATTAATAATTATAGTGAATTAGAATTACTAATTAAGAATTTAATTGAGGATAAGCAAAATATTGGGTTATTAGTAGTTGCGGATAATTATTATACTCCACAAAATATAAAGATTATTGTTATTGCTACATCACAGAATGTTTATCTAATTCATAATGAAACCCAAAATGATAATAATGATTTATTTACTGAAAATGTGATAGCACATAATTATCATCCATTAATAAATAAGCTATTT
The DNA here is from genome assembly GCA_018061465.1 of Burkholderiales bacterium. Lineage (GTDB taxonomy): Bacteria > Pseudomonadota > Gammaproteobacteria > Burkholderiales > UBA11063 > Aquella. The sequence continues at coordinate 4,074 of JAGOUD010000042.1, read as the reverse complement.
TTAAGCTCTATCGGTAAAATATTACCCAATGCTAAAGAAACGTTACAATTAACCACAAAGTTGAAACTTGGGTTAAATAATATAATGGGAGATTTAACTCTTGCTCATTATATTTGTGATTCTAAACATAAGCATAATTTAGCAACTATTTTTAAACAGCATTTAAATTTAGAAATAACTGACTTACCCATTATGAATACTAAGTTAAATAAAGATTCGCTATGGCTAAATAGTAATTTTGATTTAATTGCGCAAAATTGCTATATCATTGCCCAGTACACTGCAGCATTAGAAAATAAAATTTGTGCAAAGTTAACTGCAGCTGAATTAAAATTATACCAAAAAGTTGAATTGCCTCTTTCTCAGGTATTGGTAGATATTGAAACTACTGGAATAATGCTAGATGTATCTAGATTTAAAGAATTAAATAACGAAATAACAACTAAACTAGCTAAACTTGAAGAAAAGATTTACCAGGAAGCTAAATGCGTATTTAATATTAATTCAACAAAGCAATTGCAGGATATATTATTTAATCAATTAAAATTACCTACTAGCGGAATAAAAACAAATAGCCATGGTTTTTCCACTGATGAAGATACCTTACAAGTGCTGGCAGCACAAAATATTTTTATTGCTACATGTATGCTAGAATATCGAACATTAAGCAAATTACTCAATACTTATGTAGCTAAATTACCGCTGCTTATTGATCATAATCAACGAGTGCATACAACATTTGATCAAGCATTAGTTGCTAGTGGGCGGTTATCTTCCAAAGATCCCAACTTACAAAATATACCAGTTAAAAACGATTGGGGGCGACAAATTCGGCGATGTTTTATTGCCCCAATTGATAAAAAATTAATTTGTGCCGATTACTCACAAATTGAATTACGAATTTTAGCGCATATCTCTGGGGACGAAAATTTAATTACCGCATTTAATAACAACGCTGATATTCACAGTATTACAGCTAGTGAAATATTTAATAAACCCATTGAACAAATTACCAAAGATGAGCGTCGTCATGCTAAGACTATAAATTTTAGCTTACTCTATGGCAAGACTGTATTTGGATTAGCCCAAGATTTAAAGATAGACCGGGCAACAGCAAAATTATACATTGATACTTACTTCGCTAAGTATCCTAAAATTCTCAATTGTTTAGAAAATATTAAAAATTTTGGTAGAACCAACGGGTTTGTAGAAACAGTATTGGGCAGAAGGATTTACTTACCTAATATCAACGCCAGCAATAAAATGCTTCGTGAAGCAGAAGAACGTTTGGCACTAAATGCTCCAATGCAAGGCACATCAGCTGATATTATAAAATTAGCTATGCTTAATATTGATACTTGGCTAAAAAAGGAGCACTTACATAGCAAAATGGTGTTACAAATCCATGATGAACTAATCCTTGAAGTTCCCGATTCTGAAGTAGAGCTAGTCAAAGCTAATCTAGCGCAGCTTATGACTAACGTGGTCAATTTATCAGTTAAAATGGCGGTAGATGTCAAAGTTGCCCAGAACTGGGATGCCGCCCATTAAACATTTTATCGGAATTGATTTAAATTTATAAACTGATCCGTGTGCTATAAATCTCCTGATAAAATAAAACTTGTTAGCTTGTATATAATTTATTATTTGCGGTCAAAATATCTATATTAGCTGCCGCAAAATCTCCATCATTAGTTAATAAAACACAATTAAATTCTTGACAAATTTGTACAATACCTTTGTCATTAAAATCTAACTGGTCAACCGCAAGGAAATTTTGCACATCAATTCTAGTAAAAGCTTTTCCAATAAATTCAAAATTTCGAATAATTTTTGCGCCCACTATTTGATATATATCAGCTAATATATTTTTTCCATCTAGACTATTACGATAACGCTTATAGGAGCATTCTTTCTTCGTTAACTTCCGATTTTCTAAATATTTCTCATATTCCATCTTTATTGTACGGTTTACCATTTCCGAAATAATCATAAAATCAACAACCAGCTTATTTTTCTGATTTAGCAATTTCAGAAAAATTGTGGCATATTTATCTTCAAATTCTTTTTGCTTCTTTCCTCCTGATGTCCAAAATAAATAAATTAATATATTAGCGTCAAAAAATATTACTCTATTTTCCAGTTCCCCTATTTTTACTTCATTATAACGCTGCCCCATTTTACTCTCCAAGTATTTCATCAATTGAATTTTGCAACCGTTCAGGATCGCTATAAAACAGTTTAGCCGTATCCACTACCCGCTTTAATAACACCATATCTTCAGGCAGCATATTTTCAACAGATAAATTTCTTTTGATAAATACCGCATCATATTTTCCATATAGCTGCCCTATAGCTGTGTTTAAAAATGCAGAAGTTATCATTTCTATATTCTGAAAATCTAACATAATACTTTTTTGCTCATCAAATAACTTTGTAATTTTATCGTAAATTAGCTGACCGTCACTTGCTTCCATAGCAAATGAACTGCCAATTGCATTGTAAATATTAATTTTTATTTGTTCCATGATTATTAGGCCTCTAAAATATATCTTCCACCTTAATTTCTGAAGATAAACAATAAGAATGTTTATCATCAGTTTTAAATTCCATAGTTATTATAGTTCCTGGGAATTCTCCCTTAAACTCTTGTATTAGTTCTTCATTAAAGTTAAAATTATAAAAACCATTACCACTTATGATTTGCATTTGTCCCTTATTTTTGTGAATAAACTCTTGCAATATTGCTAACCCAATCCCGCCAGATATACTATTTTTTGTAGTATTCCCATTTTTGACTGCCCATTGTATTGATTTTGCAGCAGATAAATTTTTTCCAAAACGTTGATTAATATTAGTTTTAAATCCTACTCCCAAATCAGCAATAGTAAATAATATTGAATGCTTATTAGGAAAAAACTGACCACATGTATATATAAATTTTGTTTTGCTATGAATTTTTGCATTTACAAATATCTCATATACTAATTCCGTTATTTGCTTTTTCAAAGCATAGCTTAAGTTTGGTAATTCTGGATGATTAATCAATTCCTCATTAATATAATTATTAAAATATTTACCATCATCTGGTTGTAATTTTATAAATCTAATGGTAGTATTCTTATGATCTTTTAATCTAGGAAAACCATAATGGGCTAAAAAATCGTTCCTTTGGATAATGCTTTGAATTTCCTTAGGAATAGATTTAATCTTGATCTCACCTAACGTATCCATATTTAATTTATCAAAAATGGCTCCAAGTGGTGCACATAAATTAGCACTAAACCATCTAATAAAAGATATTTGAATCTCTTCACAGAAAGATACCCTGCATTCTTCATATAAATTGATCAAATTCTGATAACCTAAAAAATCGCAATTTATATTATCCAATATATATTTAACCATATTTTTCTACTATTACATATAATAATTCAGGTAATATTGTAGCACATATCTAGATAAGTCTCTTACGCAGTTTACGCATAAATATTTTATGAGTAAATATTCATTCCATATCTAAACACATTGCAGATAAATAGTCATTTCCAGATAAAACAGGCAGCTTAAAAAAGCTGCCTGTTTCACAATTCCATGTAACAATCTAACTATAATAGTTACTGTAATTTAATTTCCACATCAACACCAGCTGGTAAATCCAGCTTCATTAACGCATCAATTGTTCTGTCTGATGGTTCAATAATTTCCATCAACCGTAAATGCGTCCGGATCTCTAACTGATCACGTGAAGTTTTATTCACATGGGGTGAACGTAAAATATCAAAACGCTCTTTTTTAGTCGGTAGCGGGATTGGACCCTTTACCATCGCACCAGTGCGTTTAGCCGTTTCAACAATTTCCTCGGCAGACTTGTCAATCAAGACGTGATCATAACCTTTTAACCGAATACGAATATTTTGTTTTTGTTGCATTACTTATCTACCCTCAATTAATTTAATATCTTAGACACAACACCAGCGCCGACTGTTCTGCCACCTTCACGTATCGCAAAACGTAACCCATCTTCCATCGCAATTGGCGCAATTAATTCAACACCAATTCTAACATTGTCGC
>JAGOUD010000198.1 GCA_018061465.1 Burkholderiales bacterium | reverse complement strand
TACGTAAAAAAATTGCAGCAAAACAGCAATATCAGCTAGAGCAATTTAATCATTATCATAACCTTTTTCTCACTGCATTTACTGATGGTAAATTAATAACCGACTTGGATATTGATATATTTAAATTACTCTATAAACCCGATAAACACTCTCCAAGCTATAAAGCATTACAGCATATTACTCATGAGTTAAAGCTTACACCGCTGGAGTTTTGTCATAAAATTGGATTGGTTTCAGATTTACCCAAATTCTTCACCCAATGTTTTATGTCAGATAATTTTCACCCTGAAAACCATCCAAGCTATGAGATAATAATAGCCGATCCCAATGCTTTTACTCAGCGTCTGGATTTACAAATATTTTCTATTGATGATGCCGCCACTACTGAAATAGATGATGCATTTTCAGTAGAGTATAAGGAAAATGGTTATATTGTAGGTATTCATATTGCTGCTCCAGCACTAAATTCAAGTATTGCTCAAATAGCAGCAGATAATCTATCTAGCGTATATTACCCCGGTAATAAGCTTACTATGCTGCCAGAATGTATCATTCAACAATATAGTTTAGGGGAAGCTAAAACCTTGCCTGTAGTAAGCATTTATTTTAATATTGATAATGAATTTAACATTATAAACTATACATCTGCAGTTAATGTAGTTAATATTGCGGCTAACTTACGCATTGAAGAATTAGAAAAGATATTTAATTATGATAGCCTAGAACTAAACCATGGCTATAATTTTGAAAATGAATTAAAATTACTCTATCAATTTGCATTAAAACTAGAGGAAAAGCGCGGAAAAGTATCAACCCATACCCTAATTAAAGATTATAATTTAGGATTTGATGGAGATAAAATTTATATTAAACCTAGAATACGAGGTAATCCATTAGATAAGCTAGTAAGTGAATTAATGATTCTAGCCAATTGCAGTTGGGGCCGCTTATTAACTAATTCATTTATTCCGGCAATTTACCGGGTTAAACAGCTAAATTATCCGGTAAAAACCACATTAACTCCGGATCCCCACTGTGGATTAAATGTAGATTACTATACATGGTTAACTTCACCCTTACGCCGTGCTACTGACTATATAAATCAACAACAACTTATTGGTTTACTTAGCCGAAAGAAGGGGGTGTATACGGCAATTGACCCGCTATTATTATTTGTAATAGAAAATTTTGATGCCCGCTATGCTAAATATATGGATTTTCAAAATAAAATGGAAAAATACTGGTCGCTAAGATATTTGATTCAAGAACAAATTACTGAAATTAATGCAGTTTTTATTTATAAAACCACAGTACAGTTAGAAGGTGTGCCAATTGAACTTGATTTAAATAATTTTACTGACGCTAAACCCAAAGGTACTCAAATTAGATTAAAAATTTATCGTATAAATTTAGTTAATTTGAGTTTTGAATTTAAACTTTTAGATAATCCGATATAATATAATTTAAGAATAATTTATGAAAAATACTTTAACACAAAAATTTACTTATTTAAAACTTTGCCTAACTATCTTTTTCTGGGGAGGAGTATATCATACGGCAAATTATATGGTGCAACATATAAACCCAATTAATGTGGCTTTTGTGCGTTACCTAATCACCTCAATAATTCTATTAGTAATATTAAAAGTACGCAATGGGAATATTAATCTGGCACAATTTAAACAGCATTGGCTACTCTTAATTAATATTGGAATTTTTGGAGTTGGATTATACAATCTCGCCTTTTTTGTAGCAGAAAAACATACATCTGCCAATATGATAGCTATTATTTTTTCTTTTACTCCATGTTTGAGTGCTTTTTTAGCGTCAATTATCTTTGGGCAGCGGGTAACTAAATTAGGCTATGTTGGAATGATAATTGCTCTTAGTGGAACTATTGGGGTAGTTAATTTTACCAATGCAAGCTGTCATAAATATTTTTGTTTAAATACAGTAAATCACCTTTCGCGGGGAGAGATCTATGCTATCCTGACCTGCATATTATTTTCTATTTATAGTTTATTAAATAAAAAAGCAACTATGGAAAAAATAGATACTCTAACCATAACCTGTTGCGCCTCAGTATTTGGCACTATTTTATTATTTATTGCGACACTAATCGCCGGGGATGATTTAAGTACTATATGGAGTTCACAACTACCTATAGGATTCTGGATAGCTATGTTATACACTGCAGTTATTGGTTCGGTTTGTGCATATTGCTGGTATTCGGATGCTATTGCCAGGCTTGGCGTGTGCAAGGTTGCAGTTTTTTCCAATGGAATTCCTTTTGCAACTGTTTTAATTGGTATGGTTATTCTGCGTGAAGCAATTGCTTTAGAAGTTATAATTTACGGCATGGTTATAGTTGCGGGAGTACTTTTAACTAATTTTGCCACCAATAGAAACTGTTCTTAACTTATATTTACAAGTCTTCATATTAAAATGAAGACTTGTAAATTAAATCATAGCTACTTATAGGTCTTTAGAATGATTAGCTAGATAATCAGCCACTCCACTAGGGTTTGCTTTCATGCCAGATTTGCCCTTACTCCAACCTGCAGGACACACCTCGCCATGCTCTTCAGTAAACTGTAATGCATCCACCATACGTACCATCTCATCAATATTACGTCCTAGTGGAAGATCATTAACTACCATATGACGGACTATGCCTTTAGCATCAATCAAGAATGAACCACGGTATGCCATGCCACCAGGAGATTCTACACCATAGGCGCGGCTAATTGCATGAGTTAAATCAGCTGCTAAAGTATAACCTACATGCCCAATGCCGCCTTTTTCAACTGGAGTATTTCTCCAAGCATTATGCGTAAAATGGGAATCAATCGAAACCCCAATTACTTCAACATTGCGCGCTTTAAAATCAGCCATACGGTGATCAAAGGCAATTAATTCTGATGGGCACACAAAAGTAAAATCTAGTGGATAAAAAAACACCACAGCATATTTACCTTTAGTTGCCGTTTTGAAATTAAATTTATCAACAATTTCTCCATTACCCAACACCGCTGGAACAGTAAAATCAGGTGCACTATGACCAACAATTACCCGGTAATCATCATACCCAGCACAATATTCAACATCACAACAATCATTCATATCCGCTTCATTGTCACAACAATTATTATTACTCATTATTTAAAACTCCTAATATAAAAAACACTCTATAGGTACACATTCTAACATTTACCGCCCATTCTTTGCAATTTTAAATATAGCATTGTCCGTCCGTTCATGGCTGTTTTTTAAATGTTTGGGTATTGTAAAATTTTTAAGCCAAATTGCGATACCACGGAGAAGCAATGTTCAAAAATCTCTGATTGAACATTTTCATACTCCACAAAAGTCACATCCTTAGTAAAAGTATAAACTTCAATAGGTAATCCATTTACACTTGAATCTAAATGGCGGATTACGGTAGTATAATTATGGTTAATATATGGATTTTTAGCTAAATAATCACGTAAATATTCACGATACAAAGT
>JAGOUD010000197.1 GCA_018061465.1 Burkholderiales bacterium | reverse complement strand
ATTACTATTGGCGCTTATAGTTTTTTTGGACTTTGTTTTTCATGTTGGCGACGTATTGTCAAATTTCAAGCAGTTTATTATTAGAGTTGTGTACTTAATAAATTTATTTTGCTTTATGATTTTTATAAATTAATCAGTAGATTAAAAAGGGCTAAGTTGTTTATAGTAATCACAATTTGGCTACTCGTTATTTGTGCTGTTTATGAACTATTAGTTATTTTTTTGGGATTGCCATCAATATTATTTTTGGTTAATAATCCACAGTTCGCAACTAAAGGTAAAGAAATTATTGGCAACGCTGAATCATTGTTTAGATTAACTTTATTGTGGAGTGAACCAGCTCTTTCAGCATGTGTGATTGGGTTATTCATTACTATTTTAATAACATATAAGAACATTTTTCCGAGATATAAGCTTTATATTTCTTTAATGATAATTGTTATGATTTTGACTTTTTCACGAAGCCTGATTATTCCTATGTTTGTTATTGCTATATTTTTATTATACCTAAAAATTAAGAAAATTAGATTTCTTGATAATTATGTTTTACTTATAGTTATTTTATCTTTGTTTTTATTGCATCTACTCCTTGTTAATTTCCCAAGTAGTGGAACATTGGATTTGTCATATGTTTCCAGATTTAATTCAATTATAATTGGGTATAAAATTTTTTCAGAGCATTGGTTATTGGGCACAGGATTTAATTCATATTTAAATTACAGCAATAATTTTAGTTCAGATAAATTGTTTAATTATAATGATGCATCGACTAGCTTAAGTATTCTAAGTTCGTATTTACAACAAATGGGTGTTTTTGGGTTTTTATATTTGTTAGTTATGATTTTACTTGTAGATAAGTGTTTAAATGAACACTTCGAGGCAAGGGTTAGTTTTATGATATTTATATTGGCATATGGCTTAATGTCTGCAGAGATTTTTTATTTTCCAGTTTTATATTTATTTCTTGCGATAGCTGGAAATTTTAGCATTTATCGGAGTGAATTAGTTGATAAAAATAATTGTTAATGCAACGGCGCCAACAGATGGTGGATCTTTAATTATTTTAGAGGATTTTTTGAAAAGTATAAAATTTAGTAGACAATTTGAATATATTGTTTTTACTTCAATAAGTGAACTAAGTTTTATGGTTGCGGATAATATCAAAATTATTAATCCAAATGCAAAATCGTGGTTAAGGAGAATATGTTGGGATTTTTATGGGTTAAACAAATGGTTAAAAATGCATGAAGTAACGCCTGTGTTAATTGTGTCATTGCAAAGCAATGGAGTAAAGGTAGATAAATCTATTCAGCAAGTTGTTTATTATCATCAGCCAGTACCAATTAATGAATATAAATGGTCATTATTTGATAGGCGACAAAGAATATTATGGATAAAAAAACATCTACTTGGTTTTATTATTGCGTTTTATAATAATAAAAATTTCGAGTTTATTGTTCAATTACAATCCGTAGCTAAGCAATTATCACGTAGGTTCTTGATTGAAGAAAATAAAATACATTTGTTTTATCCATCAATCCCTTTTGATATAATAAATAATAAAGCATCGTACAATTACGCTAATAACTCCAATCAGTTCATAATATTTTACCCCGCATCATCAATGATTTATAAAAATCATATGGAAATTGTAAATGCTTTATTTTATATCAAGCAATATAATCCTGCATTGCTGGATACAATAAAGGTAGTTTTTTCAAGTGTAACAGCAAATGATTTACCTGAAGTATTCTTTAAAATACGAGAGTTAGGGTTAGAAAATAATTTTGAATTTTTAGGATATGTTAGTAGACAACGGGTACTTCAATATTATGCAGAATCTAATTTAATGTTATTTCCTAGTTATATAGAGACATTTGGATTACCTTTGGTTGAGGCCGCTGCGTTTGGTTTACCAATTGGAGTTGCTGATGTGGAATATTCTCATGAGGTATTGCAGCACTATTCTGGTGTTACGTATTTAAATATTGGTAATATCAAAGAATGGGCGGAGTTTATTTTATTGAATTATAACAATAGGGTTAAACATAAAGCATTAAATTATAAAATATTTCAGCCTTCATGGGGTGAGTTAATAGAATTTCTTGAGTTAAAGGCCGCAAATGATTAATATTTCAGTAGTATTATTTTGTAATCCAGTTCAGCAGATTAAAAATTTGCTATTGGATTTGTCATTAAATGACCAAATTCAGCATATTTATTTGGTAGATAACTCACCTAATGATGATTTACATAAGCTCACAAGCATTGATAGTCGAATTATTTATATCCATAATCCGAGTAATCCTGGTTATGGAAGTGCTCATAATATTGCAATCAATAAATCTATTTCTGAAAATGTTGCTTATCATGTGGTGGTTAACCCTGATATTCTTATGGGTAATAATGTATTAGCTTCATTGAAGTCGTATATGGATGCAAACTCTGATGTGGCAAATATTATGCCAGATATTCGTTATCCAGATGGCTCTCGGCAACATCTGTGTAAATTACTTCCAACTCCATTATCGTTATTTAGTCGACGATTTTTACCTAAGGTAATTTCTGACAAATTTAATTACAAGTATAATTTATTAGGTATGAATTATACCAATGAGATGAATGTTCCTTTGTTGTCTGGTTGTTTTATGTTTTTAAGAGTATCAGCTTTAGCTGAGGTCGGTGTGTTTGATCCGCGCTATTTTATGTATCTTGAGGATTTCGATTTAAACCGTCGGTTACATGCAAAATATAAAACCATGTTTTTACCCTCTGTGCAAGTTACTCATGAGTATGCAAAGGGTTCATATAAAAATAAAAAACTTATGGTGTATCATATTAAATCAGCAATTAAATATTTTAATAAATGGGGCTGGTTTATTGATGTTAATCGGAAAAAAATTAATAAAAACTGCACTGGATAATTAAAGCATAATTAAATATTTGCTAACCAACTTTTACATGCTAAAGAGTGAAATAAATATGATTAATTCCCGAAAAGTTGAAAATCTACACCCTAAGTTGCCAGAGCTGGTAGATTTATTTTGACTGAATGCTACAAGAAAGCCAAATATAAACCTAGTTATCAACGTATAAAAAGAATTATGCCATGAAAAAATTTAATACTCTACAAAGTTTAAGAGGTATTGCCGCCTTATTAGTTTTACTATACCATGCAACTTGGCTAAGCATAGTAAATAACCAGTATGTGTACGCATTGAATATATTTAAACAAGGTCAAATTGGGGTAGACTTATTTTTTGTTTTGAGTGGGTTTATTATTGCGTACATGCATTGGTCGCAAATAAACTTAAAAAATGGAGTAGTTGCTAAATATTGGTTAAAAAGATTTTTTCGTATTTATCCATTATATTGGATAATTATCAGGGCAAACGCATATTAAACTTGCATGAAAGCATTGCGGTATAGTATCTTTACGGTAATTAAACTTACAAATAGGAATTACCGTGATTGACGCAGATATTTTTGACAATGTGTTTGTGGAGTGTT
>JAGOUD010000196.1 GCA_018061465.1 Burkholderiales bacterium | reverse complement strand
ATATTATATATGAGATAAATATTTTTTATTTTATAATATATATGATATAATTAATCTCTTATTTGATATTACTAATTATAGAGATTTAAATTATATGAGCTGGGATAAAGAATTAAAACTTAAGCAGTTAGATGAGCTGATTTATAGATTAAAGCCTAAGGAGGTGTATAAAAAACCTAAAATAGGCTGGATAAAATTAATACGTACAACTATAGCAATGAGTGCCAGAATATTAGGTAACCGAGTAGGGGTAACTCAATCAAGAATAGCTTTAATAGAAAAAGGTGAAGTTAATGGTACTATTACCTTACAAACTCTAGAAAAAATTGCTGATGGATTAGAGTGTGAGGTGATTTATTTGCTAGTTCCCAAGGAAGGATCCCTAGCCAAAATGCGAGAAAAACAAGCATATTATAAGGCAAAAGCTCTTAACTCTTATGCTGAACATCACATGGCTTTAGAAAACCAATCTACATCCCCAGAATACCAGAGACAGGAAATTGAAAAAGCTAAAGATGAGTATCTAAGAAATTGGCATAATGATTTATGGGAAGAGCATGATGATAAGTAATTTATCTATCAATGAGAATTTACCTTGGGGGGCTACAGAATTAAATTTCGAGGAGTTAGAAGGGTTAATCCCGGCATACATTACTAAACGCGGTGAGCTTGATGAATTTGAAAAAGCTAATATAACTAAAGCAATAACTTGGCTTAGGAAGAAAAATTATAATTATGAAACAATATTAACTTTAAAGTTAGTTTTTGAACTGCATACAAGGATGTTTAATAAAACATGGTTATGGGCTGGCCAATTACGGCAACGTGCAGTTAATATTGGTAATACGCCTACCGAACAAATCCAAATGCGAGTTAAAAATATCCTTGATAATGTTAAATATTGGATTGATAATCAAACTTATCCCATGGATGAAATTTGCATTCGATTGCATCATCAATTAGTTTGGGTACATCCGTTTCCTAATGGTAATGGTAGATTTTCGAGGATAATCTGCGATGAATTACGCCGCTGCCTAGGATTTGGATATTTTTCTTGGGGTAATACTAATGGAAGTCTTATAAGCCCAGATAAAAATAGAAGAATTTATATAGAAGCTCTAAGAGCGGCTGATAGTAAAAATTATGGGCCATTACTTAGTTTTGCAAATAGTTGAATTTTTATAGATTAAATTTCTGATAGGGTTTAGAAGCCGGAACCGTTGAAACGCTGAGTTCGTCGAGTCTGTCAGAAATTTTGTGTAAATCCAAAATTATACCTTGCCAAATTTAATTAATAATTGACTAAAAGCGGACTGCCAATCTCGGATTGGCATAGTCCATTTCCGTTCAATATTTAAAATAGCCAAATATAAACTCTTAAACACCGAAGTATCATTAGGGAATATCCGCTTGTTTTTAATAGCTTTACGTAAGGTCATATTCAATGATTCAATTGCATTCGTAGTATAGATAACCTTACGGCTTGGGCCACTAAATTCAAACATGGCAGATAATTTATCCCAATTATTATACCAAGATTTACTTATAGTAGGGAATTTAAGGTCCCATTTTGCCGCAAATTCATCCAGGTTAGCTAATGCTAATTCAGCGGTAGCTGATTGATAAATGCTTTTTAAATCACTAGCAACAGCCTTCTTCTCTTTATATGGTACATACCTTAACGAATTACGAATTTGATGTACCACGCATAACTGAATTACGGCTTGGGGGTATACTCTTATAACTAAAACAGAAATAACGAATAATAGGCTTAATATACCTGTTATTACAATACAACAGTTAACCGAAATGTTAAATGCTGTCCCAGATTGTAATAATATTCAACAGGCATTGGAAAAAATAGTGCGCATTGCGCCAATACAAGAATCTGCTGCAAGAGTACAAACTGCTATTGATGATAAGCTAGGCTGCCCGTTGTCTTTAAATGAATTTTCAAAAACTATCATTCGTAAATTGACCCCTTATTTCTTTAATTTAGAAGACACAAAAATGTTAGATAAATATCTTAATTCTAGCTTTTATGATGCAAATGACAATGATGATATAGCAAAATCAAAATTTTATGAATTTCTATATACTAGTGGGTATTTATCTAGATGACAATATAAGAAATCACAATTTTATTGCTACACCTCATTCCCGCTAACCTTAAAGAATAGATTTACTGCTTTAAAATAGGATAGCTGCAAACAACAATAAACCCGGGCACTCCATGAATTTCTGTTCATCGCTAAATCTAATTCACTCTGCGTCAATGTAAGAAATTCGTAATACTGATCTTCATTGAAGTCTGGCACTTCATAATAAGCTGTTCGTTCAGCTGGAATTAAAACTCCTAGAGGTTCTTTTTTCATAATATCCAAAGGTTAAATGTAGTAAAATAACGATCGTTAATATAGTTAATATATAGCCATGAAATCTGTCGGAATTCGTTTGATAGATTATAACTAAATAAGTAGGTATTGTACCTTTAATTCGACAGGCATGTTTTTAATATGAAAATTATTGCATATTTGCGAGTTTCTACTACTGGGCAAGATCTAAATAATCAAAGATTAGCAATTTTAGATTATGCGCATAAAAAGCACTTACAAATTGATAAATTTATAGAAGCTCAGTCATCTTCTCGTAAAACTATAAAAGAACGAAATTTAGATCAATTATTTTCAAATGTACATGCTGGTGATTTAGTATTGGTTAGTGAATTATCACGACTTGGGCGAAGTGTGGGACAAATAATACAACTCATTGACGAATTGATAAAATTGAAGGTCAGATTTATCGCTATCAAGGAAAATATACAGCTTAACGGAAAACAAGATATCCAAAGTAAAATGATGATTACAATGTTTGGGTTATTTGCAGAAATTGAGCGAGACCTAATATCAGAACGAACCCCTGAAGGATTACAAGTAGCCAAAAATAAAGGTAAAAATCTTGGTAGACCAAAGGGGATTGGCAGGTCAAAGCTTGATGGCAAAGAAGCCGAAATCAAAGTTTTATTAGATAAAAATATTCCGAAAGCTTCTATTGCTAAAATTATGGATGTATCTCGTTCTAATCTACTGCATTTTATTAGTAGTCGGCATATATGATAACTATAGTTCAGCTTTTCGAGTTTTTATTTGGGGTACTATAATGAATTTGCATGATTGCTTTATAAATGATCTAAGCCATTGTTGTAAAGTTACAGTGAAATTACCAGAAAGTTTTATAGGTGGCAAAGCATACATTGTCATAGATTTTAACAGTGCAACAGTGTACATGTCAGCTTATTTTCAAGGCGACCATGATTTAGAATACTATAAAAAATTTATAGACTATATAGTGATGAATCCTCCGCAATATATAGACAAAACAATTAAATTACCGTCAGCAAAGCTATCAGCAGGTAGACATATCAGAATGCACAACACTGCGCAGATTTCTATTAGTTCAAAATATTATATTGATCATGTTGAAGAAAATACCAATAGTTTTACCTTATCTGCTAGGATATTTATTTATG
>JAGOUD010000195.1 GCA_018061465.1 Burkholderiales bacterium | reverse complement strand
TTTATTGATTGAGCGCTAAAATTACTAGTATTTTGATTACCATCAATCAATTGTCCAGTTTGGTAGCCATAACCGATGTTATATTCATTCTCAAATTGTCCAAATGCATCATTGCTCTTTGCAATTACCAATGTAGAAGCAATTACCAATGCTCCACCTAAATATTTACGTCGCATATTAGTAGGTCAGCCCAATTGTAACAACACCGCCAAAGGCTGATGTAGGTTGATATATAGTTACCAAATCCCCATTGGAATTAGTGCCCCCATTATTAGACGGAGTAGGTGATGGTGCAGATGCTTCAGCTTGATAATTAGAATAAAATCCATTAATACCTAGTTGAAGATTTTTTACCACGTTAAATTTAGCCCCTAAGGTAGATACAAATAACATATTATTTTGTGGCTGTACCCCCCCAACAGGAGCTGATTGATCCCAATTATAAGAAGCTAACTGATCACCATAAACTAGTATATAATTATTAATTCTATATTCAATACGGCCACCTAAGCCACCAGTATAATAATAATCATTAGTTACATTAGCATATCCATTAGACACTATAGTTGACATTGCCATATTAGTATTTCTACCAACTAAACCATAAGGAGTCACTTGTAAATGCTCTGGTAATATCGGAAAAGCATACCCAACTTTAATATTTACCCCACCAAAATTTGGATCTTGTGAAGCTGGCATACCAGGATAACTAGCAATACCGCTATTCCCTTGCCCAGTACCAGTTGCTTGATTACCTAATGAATTTTGCGAAAGTACCATATTTGCTCCCACATCCATCCATATTCCCATATCAAATAAACGTTCTACTTCCAAAGTAATAAATTGGCTTTGTTGCAAGGTTTGATCACCTGCACCATTGGTAAATTCAGTATTAGCAACACCGTACCCGATGTTATATTCATCATCAAATGCTTGAAATGCCGTATTATCCACTGAAAATGCCAAAGCACTGCTTATTCCCAAAAAACATCCAACAATAATTTTCCGCATATTTACTCTTATTCCTCCAACATAAAAAAGCAGCACACTTTTTAAAGTTATGCTGCTTTTTAATGAAATACATTAAGTACAAGCTTTTAATTCAACTTTCCACTACCAGCAATATATGCAAATCATAGTTAAACGCTAGCATTTTCAGTTGTGTAGCAATCTTCTCTTAGTAAGTTAAACCAATAGATACTAACCCACCAATAGTTGATTGCGCTTGTGGATAAGCAACACCAGAACTTGTGCCATCACTAGCATCTGGTTGATAACTAGTATAGAATCCTTTAACCCCAACCTGGAAATCTTTAACTATATTGAATTTCACTCCTACAAGCGAGTTAAAAGCAAACATATTTTGTGGTTGAATTCCGTTATTATATCCAGTTTGATCCCAATTATAAGTAGCATTTTGATCAGCAAAAACTAGAATTGCATTATTGATACGGTACTCAATACGTCCCCCAACACCACCTGTATAATAGAATTGGTTTGATGTTGTGGTGCTAGAAGTAGTAGTTGCAACACCATTTAACGGACCTGCAGCTATACCATTATTATTTAACCCAGCTGTACCATATGGAGTAAGCAATAAATGAGCATCTGCAACCTGGAATGCATAACCTACTTTACCATTCATTCCATAGTTACTAATAACTGGCTGCTGTGCACCATCTAGATCGGTAGAGCCTTGACCAAAAGTCATATTAGCATTTAAATCAATCCAAATTCCGTTATTTAACAACCGTTCACCTTCAAGATTTACTATATTGCTTGAAGAAGTATTATTTTCACCACCTCCAATAGCAGTAACAGTATCTTGTTTCATACCCCAACCGATGCTCACTTCATCATCAAATGCCTGAAACTGAGTATAATCTGTTGCAAACGCACTTGTGCTGCCAAGAGCAAGTAAAGAAATTAAAATTCTACGCATATTTATCAACTCCTAAGTAAAACAATTTGTCATTTTAAAATGTTCCGGAAGGTATTCTACACCTATAAAGAAAAAAAAATCAACTTTAATTTTTACCCCGATATTCTTTGCCTTCGAAAGCTCTACTATGTTGAGCTTTATAAAGACAATCTCATCCTTTTTTCTTATTAACATATTTAACTATAAAATAACCAATTATTGCTATTAGCATACCACCTAAAATGAAGGCTTCCCCACGTCGCACCCAATCAATCACTTCATCAATATCATCTGCAAAAAAATAACCCACATAGACCAAAAAAGGCACACTAATTAATGCAGCAGAACCATCCATAACAAAAAATTTTATTAGGCTCACTCTATGGCTAATACCTGAAATAACGAAAATAGGAGCACGTAACCCAGGTAAAAAACGAGCAATAAATAATATTTTATCGCCGTGATGTCGCGCTTTTTCTTGAATTTTGGCATAATTTTGTGGAGTAATGACATGTTTTAATCCAGGGATTCGCGTAACGCGCGGACCTAGGTAACGCCCCAAAGAAAACATTATACCATCTCCAAATAATACCCCACATAAAGTAATTAATATCATATAATGAATACTTAAGATGTAGTCAGTTTCCTTAGATAGAGCACAAATTACTCCACCAGCTACCAAAGCTATATCTTCCGGAATAGGCAAGCCAAACCCACACATTATCAATACACAAAATACTGCAATATAACCATATTGAGAAAAAATAGTAATCAAATGTTCAAACATTTCCATTATTCTTACCTAACCAGTTATTTTATTTGCAATTGTCTCTGCCCATTTTTTTGAATCATGTATATTTTCTGCTTCCACCATAATCCGCACCAATGGCTCAGTGCCGCTTGGTCTAACCACTACGCGTCCATTTTTACCTAATGAATTTTTTGCCTCAATAATCGTATCCCGTGATAACTCATCCCAATTAGTAAGATCTTTATTTAGGCGTACATTAATTAAAGTTTGTGGATATTCTTTCCAATCAATTATCTGTTCTAAGTCTTTACCTAAAATCATAATTGCGGCAATAATCTGTAGAGCAGAAATTATTCCATCTCCGGTTGAATGCTTATTTAAGCATAAAATATGCCCAGATGCCTCACCACCAATATTCCATTTCCGCTTTATCAATTCTTCTAATACATAACGATCACCAACTTTAGAACGCACTAATTGAATATCTAATTTCTGCAGCGCATTTTCCATTGCCATATTAGTCATAACAGTGCCTACTACGCCTTGGATATGTTTTTGGCGCATAATTAATCCACGCACAATTACATAAATTAATTTATCCCCATTATATAAGGTGCCGTTACGATCTACAAAAAGAACCCTATCTCCATCACCATCAAAAGCTATACCAAAATCAGCCTTTTCTTTTAATACAGTTTCAATCAAATGTTTCGGATATGTGGAACCACAATTAGCATTAATATTAACACCATCGGGCTCACAAGATAATTTAATTACTTTAGCCCCCAGCTCTTTAAATACACTAGGAGCCACCTTATATGTGGCGCCATTGGCACAATCTAATACAATTTTTAAATTGCTCAACTCCATAGTTC
>JAGOUD010000194.1 GCA_018061465.1 Burkholderiales bacterium | reverse complement strand
CGAATTGCGTCTAAATTATTAATTGAGCAATTGTTAGTCTTTGCAGGTTTAGAGCATATGCCGGAAGTGGAGACTGTAACACATAAATTATCTAAAGTTAAAGAAGAGCCAGAAGTTGATCCAATGTTTTTAGAGTTAGTAGATAATTTAGAATTAACTGTAAGAAGCGCTAATTGTCTTAAGCATTTAGATATTAATTATTTAGGTGACTTAGTGAAAATGTCCGAGGGTGACTTATTGAGAACTCCCAATTTAGGAAAAAAATCGCTAACTGAAATTAGAGAGATTTTAGATGCTCGTGGGTTAAAATTGGGTATGGATTTAGAAAATTGGCCTCCAGCTTCAATTAAGAAAAAACCTACTCCCAATAAATAGTGATAAATTAAAGAATTAAGAGGATATACAAAAATGCGCCATCGTTGTGCTCATCGGAAGTTAAATAGAACTTCATCGCATAGAAAAGCCTTATTCAAAAATATGGCTGTTAGTTTGTTAAAGCATGAAGCTATAGTTACTACTTTACCTAAGGCAAAGGAGTTGCGTAAGGTAGTTGAACCACTAATTACTTTAGCTAAAGCTCCTACAGTTGCTAATCGTCGTTTAGCGTTTAATCGAATTCGCGATCGAGAAATTGTAGTGAAATTATTTGACGTATTAGCGCCACGTTATGCACAACGCAATGGCGGCTATACTCGAGTGTTGAAATATGGCTATCGTAATGGTGACAATGCTCCGCGTGCATTTATGGAGCTAGTTGATAGACCAGCAGACAGCGAAATTGTGGAAGTAGCGGAATAGCTTTAAGTTAGTATATTTAAAGATTTCAAAAAAGCCAACTCATATATAAAGTTGGCTTTTTTTATTGATAAGTAGAAAATAATTTATTTGAAAAAATTAGAGTAAATTTACTTTATATGAGGTAAAATCTCTTATTGGTATGGCTGAGAATATTATTTTTTAATTGTCAAATAATGCAACTAATGACCGAAGAGAGTACAATTACATGGGCAGATTTCTAAAAATACATTGGGTTCTTTATTGCATCTTACTTTTTGCAGTTAGCCGAGTAATTATGATATATCAATTCGATTTGGCTAATGATATTATGATTCATCAACACAAAGACTTTTTTGCTGCTATGTGTAAATGGGATTGTCAATGGTATTTAACAATAATTAATGATGGTTATGATTTACATACTCGAGTAACTCCCCGAATTTGGAAAGGTTTAGCAAATTGGGCTTTTTTCCCTCTATATCCTTATATTGTTAGGATTCTAGCTAGTCTAAGTGGTGGATCTGCAATAATGGTTGGAGTGGTATTTAATCAGATAATTGTTTTAATTGCCCTAATGGTATTTTATTTATATTTAAAACTTTTTGTTGATGAATTAAATAGTCGCTTTGGGGTGGTTTTATTAGCATTTTCCCCCTTTAGTGTTTATTTTTCCTCCCTATATACAGAAGCATTGTTTTTGTTATTATCTTTGTTGGCTTTTTATTTTATGCGAACCAATCGCCTAATTCTATCTGCCATCTGTGGTGGACTATTGTCGGCTACACGACCAATTGGAGTTATGTTTAGCTTGCCGTTTTTAGGACATCATTTGTTACATACCAAATTAACGCTTAAGGCTATAGTTAAAATTATAATTTTAACTATTATTTCAATTAGCGGTTTATTAGTATTTATGGCATATTTGCAGGCACATATTGGGGATTTTTTGGCATTTCAACATATTCAAAAAGGTTGGGGGCGGCATGGGTTAGATACGGAGAATCTTAGTCGTCAAATTTCGCAAATGGTGGGGGATACGCATAACTTTTTGTTTTTTTCGCTATCTTTTGTTATGTCAATTTACTTGTTGGTAAAAAAACATTTTGCTGAAGCCTTATTTAATCTATTATGTATTTTACCTGGAGTTATGACTGGTACTATGATGTCTGAAGGGCGCTTTTGTGGCACACTATTTACCTTATATTTTGGGTTGGTAATAGTAGCGAGAAAATCAAATAGCCTAAAATTAAGTTTGGCTTTAATTTTTGTATTATTCTATACTTCATATTTTTTATATTGGCTGGCCCACGCCAAGTTTTTAATTTAAGAATTATTTTTTATAGTTGAGGATTTTTCTAAAATAGAGAGTAATTGTTCCATAAATACTTTTGAATCAGCAAAATAGTTAGGGTAAGATTTTTTTATTTGGCGGATTGAATCCATTCTTACCATCAAAATATTAGTGGAAGGGTAATCTATGTATCTTTTTTCCAAATCTATGTAGAAATTTTGCGCTTCAATTTGGTTCTCAAATGGGCGTATTTGTGATTGCTCAACATTTAGCAATAAAATGAAAAAATTTGCTTTAGCTAGATTAGGGCGGTTTTTATCAGAAGTCATTCTGATACTATAGGGTAGCTTTTTAATTTATCTATAACGTTTAAATCTTTACATAATCGTTTAATTTGAGCTAATCTATCTGTTATATTATTATCGTGTACCGGCAGTTGTTCACATAGTGCAAATTCATCAGCAATTAAGTAAAAAAATTGTTTCCATATTTGACTACATAAACTATTAAACTTTTAATGATTAATAACCAGCTCCTCGTGATTACTATTACCCAATGCTTATTATAACATTATGATAAAATGATGTGTGTGTTAAAAATTAGTCAAATAGGTATAATCAAAAAAATAATTCATTTATAGTTAAAAGGGATAATTTAATTATGCAACAAACTGCGTTTTACCCCGCACATCTTAATTCAATGGCAAAAATAGTTGATTTTTGTGGTTGGCAAATGCCGATAAATTATGGCTCGCAAATTAAAGAGCATGAAGCTGTAAGAACTGATGTGGGTATGTTTGATGTTGCGCATATGGTAATTACTGATGTTACAGGTAGTGGTGCGAAAAATTTTTTACGTTATCTTTTGTCTAATGATGTAGCTAAATTAGAAAAATTTGGAGTAGGTAAAGCATTATATTCGGGAATGTTAAACGAGCAGGGTGGAGTTGTAGATGATTTAATTGTGTATTATACTAGTTTTGGCTATCGCATAATTTCTAATGCTGCAACTTGTGAAAAAGACAGTTTATGGTTAAAACAACAGTCAGCTAATTTTGCGGTAGAATTAACTCATCGTCAAGATTTAGCGATTCTAGCAGTTCAGGGACCTAATGCAATTAGCAAAATGAGTAGTATAAAACCATGGCTTACAGATAAATTATCCCATTTAAAGCCGTTTATGGCAATAGAAGATAATGGTATATTTTATGCTAGAACTGGTTATACTGGAGAAGATGGTTTAGAAATTATTCTGCCCTGTACTGAGGCAGTATCTTGGTGGAATTTATTTGCAGCTCACGGTGTAATACCATGTGGACTGGCTGCTCGCGATACCCTACGCTTAGAGGCGGGAATGAATTTATATGGACATGATATGGATGATACAACCAGTCCCCTAGAATGTAATATGGATTGGGTAGTTGATTTAAATGATGCTGCCCGTGATTTTATTGGTAAATCAGCCTACCAAGAATTAAAG
>JAGOUD010000193.1 GCA_018061465.1 Burkholderiales bacterium | reverse complement strand
GAGTACCCCAATCTCTGTTGCATTTCAACCTTAAAGGGGAGCACATTACTTATTAATTTAATATTATAAGTTGGCGTATATTTAATTGGTGGAATGTTATTTGTTGTGAAGTGATTTAAAATTTAACAAATTATTATAAGAAATAGTAAAACATTTATGAAAAATAAAATTATTGACATTATGGCTAGGGCAAAAAAAGAACATTGGGCTTTTCCAAAAACATTTAATATGCTGAAAAACGCTGGGGTGTCAAGTTATAGTGTATCTTGGTTAAATGGGTATAGTACATATATTATGGCTCTTTCGGATGAATCACTAACGGAATCTGATCCAGAATGGTTTACTCAACCAAATATAAATCCAATTTATTCTGAAACTGATGCAAAATATGCCTTACGTATTCACCAAGAAGGAAAAACAACTTTTCTGCAATGGATACATGATATGGCTAATGCTGGTGTTACTAACTACATTGTAAATATGGAGGATAGAACGGTAATATACTATAATCGTGAACAGACAAAATCATTTATTGAATCTGTTCCTGATGAAATATAAACTACCAACCTGGTAGTTTGCCTACGAATAAGATATGGTTTAGTAAATGTTAGGAAATATTATGAGATATTTTATTTTATGTGTCTTGGGATTATTTATCAATATAAGCTATGCGATTGATATTGTACCAATTAGTAACTTTGATAGTAATAAATACCTAGGTAACTGGTATGAAATTGCACGGCTACCCAACCGGTTTGAGAAGAATTGTATTGCCCCCATTACTGCTAATTATTCAGTTAATCCAGATAATAATTTACAGATTATTGTAGTTAATAAATGCAATACCAAGAATAATGAACCGGATGTTGCAACTGGAGTAGCAAAATTTGTAGAATTCGCTACTGTTGGCAAATTAAAAGTAACATTTCTGCCTAAATGGTTAAGATGGTTACCGGTTGGTTATGGTGATTATTGGATACTAAATACCGATTACGATAATATATCAGTTGTAGGTAGCCCAGACCATGAATACTTATGGATATTAGCTCGAACAGAAAATACTAATCAAGATCAGTTAAACCAAGCAATTGAGTTTGCTAAAGAGCAAGGCTTTGATGTATCAAAATTAATTTTTAATTATGCAGCTACCAGTCACAAGTATTCTGTCGCGCGCGGGGTTAAAATGGACTATTTTGCGAACAGGTAAAAATATAATCTGATTCTATTTATATTTTTTTACTGTAACGTATTTTTGGTTTGAGCTATTGGGTTTATCCGGTATAGTCAAAGTTAATCTACCTTGTTCAATCAGCGGTAATAAAATCTTACTACGAAAATGCTCTCTATGGCTTAAACCTAAGTGTTGCATGATTTCTGTAGTTGATTTAGGAATGATGCAAAACTGCAAAATTTGCGTGACTTGCTCGGTGACTTGCTCGGTGACTTGCTCGGTGACTTGCTCGGTGACTTGCTCGGTGACTTGCTCGGTGACTTGCTCGGCAGCTTGTTCAAATCCTTTATCAAATGGTAATGTAACTCGAATGAAGTTTTGTGAAAAATGATAAACGGAAGTAGGATACGCTTCCAAAACTCTTGGTACTCCTGAGCCCATATGTTCTACTAAGTCCAGGTCTTTAAATATCCGCATCAGTTCTTTATTCTGTGGTACAGAATATCCTAGAAAAAAGTCCTCTTCATTGAACCCCGGTGGCAACGTTCCAGCAGAAGTAATTTCCAAGCGATCAGCAAACAGCTCAAATTTTGGTGGTATTTCATTGCTATAATCGTTGTGGATAATAGCATTAATAATTACTTCTCGTAGTGCAGTTGGGTCTAGTAGTTTGCGCTCTTTTCTCACTGTATCTGTAATTTTAGCAAAGGTTTTATTTTCAACCTTCAGTTTTTCTAATACAGACTTGGTTGCCTTTATTAAACAGCACATACCATATTCTTCATTTTCAATCAAGTCAACCCTGTTTACCCCGGAATATTTGCCAACCTTTATTGATACTCCATTCATGTCTGATAGCATATAAGCTGCATAATTGTATTTACCATCTTCAGTTAGTAGCTCTAAATTCTTTGCAAATTGATCATTGAGGTTTAATTTAGCTTCACTATAGTAGATTCTTAATTGCTCAAATGTTAAATCCTGGTAGCGTGATTTGATTGTGCCAATTGAATTACGAATCCTTTTAGCAAATAAATCTTCAATCATTCTCTCCGGCATTGGTTCTGCAGCACTACCAATTCGAATATAACATCCTCTGGTTGACATGCCCCTTTTAGATAAATAATATGGTTTTTCTGAACCACTGGCAACAATAATTTTAATAACACTCTTTCCATCGTATATTTCGGTAATAACATCAAATAATCCCATAGTTGATGGGCTA
Organism: Burkholderiales bacterium; assembly: GCA_018061465.1. Taxonomy (GTDB): domain Bacteria; phylum Pseudomonadota; class Gammaproteobacteria; order Burkholderiales; family UBA11063; genus Aquella. The sequence goes on along the minus strand of JAGOUD010000193.1, from coordinate 1,157 downwards.
ATGTTATTTTTAATGCGATCTTTAATTTTGAGTTGTACATCATCAGGACGAGCTACTCCAACAATTGTACCAACTGTATCAACCCCGACATAAATAGCTCCGCCTTCTTTATAATTGAGGAACGCAACTACTTCTTTTTCCAGTGAATCGGTTAACTCACGCTTAAATTCAATATGGTTATTTTCCTGCATTTATTATGTCCTTACTCTCTAATGCTAAATTATACTATTTGTAATAGCAATGGGTAGGTTGATTTATGAGTAAAATGATTTCTCAATCATTAATTATTGTTCAAGTAAACTAATCCCAGTTAATACCTCTTCCGGATACACATAATCAGTAAAGCTCTTCCTCTCGCCTGTACTGCGCTGAAAATGCTGCTTAAGCAGTTGGATATTCATCTTTATAAAATTATGTAGGTTAAAGGTGAATACGTGAAGAGCTTTCCCTGTTAAATTTGTTAATAACCCATACCAGCATCCAAAGTAATTGATATTATTGACGTTTAATGTGCTTGAGATCATTCTATTGGATACTTCTGAAAAATTCTTTAAAACCAACTTTATCCTTAGTAACAGATTGAGTTATCTTCGTGCTATGTATTGCTACGTGAGAGTCATATTTTCTAATATCGACACTAAAAAAATTGTGGTACAATTTATTACTCCTTAAGGAAATTATGGTCAATTTATGATTGTAAGCTGGTGTAATTTATATCAAATCAATTATTCAAACGCTTTAAGGATTGGTCACAGGTACCCTGATGAAATCGGTTGTTAAAACCCAATTGCTACCCTATGAGAGATACTTTAATTAGTATCGCTCATTTCCTTTAAAACCATAATAATGATTATAAACGATCTGGCGGAATTCTAACTTGCAATATGTGGATAGATAAATATAACTAGGAAAGACCTCTCGATAGTGGAATGGACTAACACCTATACAATATAAAGAAAAATATGGGGCTAATTTGTCTACTTTGATATGTGTATGAAACTGGGGCTTGAAACAGGAAACAGGCACAATTTAGAATAAGTTATTTTTAAAGGATAATTTTATTAAAACCAAACTATTTATGAAATCAAAAAACTTATTTTTAACAATAATATTATTAAATCTATATGTAAATAATGGTTATACAGAAGCTGTAATAG
>JAGOUD010000041.1 GCA_018061465.1 Burkholderiales bacterium | reverse complement strand
ATGAGATTATTCATAGTATTAAACAGGCTTTTGCACGTAAAGGTTATAATCTATATACTTTAATTGCAAAACTTGCTGGAAGTGAAGAGACTATATCCCAATCCGCACTAGCTGCAGTAGAAGCTGGAATTGATGCAATAACTATTTTGCCCCTCCTTCGAGCTACTGCTTTTTATACAGGGTTAACCTCCGCTAATATAAATCATAAAAAAATAGGGACACCATTATTAGGTAATATACATGGAACTACTTACGGCAGCGGTCTGGGTCCAATTACTCGGCAATTAACCATTAATTTAAGCAAGATTATTAAGGTACCTATTATTGCCTCAGGGGGTTGCTTATGCGGTATGAATAATACTATTATAGAAAAAACTGATGGTTTGATTCAAACTTTGCTAAGTGGAGCACAATTTACTGCTGCAGTTAGCTCCTTTTTTCCCTTTACCCCAGATAAATTGGAGGAAATAGACCTAATTATAGATTATTACAATACATTGTTTATATAATAGGAAAAATCACAAAGATGTCTGAATTTATAAAGCCGATAAATTTAATAGGAAAAAATGTCTATTTAGAGCCGTTGCAAAAAGAGCATGTGTCAGATTTAATAGCCGCATCCACTGATGGGGAGTTGTGGAAATTATGGTATACATCGGTTCCTACTCCAGAAGAAATGCAATCATATATTGATGATGCACTTATGTTACGTGAAAATTCACATGAAATGCCATTTGTTGTTAGAGAAGTAGTAAATGGTAGTCCAGGGCAAATAGTTGGATCAACACGGATGCTTCAGGTAGAGCCATCAAATCGTAGGCTTGAAATTGGGTACACTTGGTACGCTAAGAGAGTTCAACGTACAGCAATAAATACAGAATGTAAGCTTTTAATGCTTAGTCATGCATTTGAGCAATTAAAATGCATAGCAGTAGAATTTCGTACACATTGGATGAATTATCAAAGCAGAGAAGCAATTTCGAGATTAGGTGCTAAACAGGATGGGGTTCTAAGAAATCATCGCGTTATGAAAAACGGCACGTTTCGGGATACTGTTGTATTTTCAATTATTGAATCTGAATGGCCAACAATAAAACAACATTTAATGCATAGATTAACTATGTCTAGGTAAACATCCATTTTGGCTAATATGCTTCAAATTTTCTTGCATACTGTTTTAATAGTACCGAGCTGGTTGTTTATACCCCAAACTAGAGTGTAAGCGGCTATTGTTGTAATACAAAATGTAAGCTGACAACTCAGACTTTAATTCCACTAAATTCTTAATTCCAGCAAGATGCTTATCATCATTTCTGGTTGTTTAAGAAGATAATCCATTAAGTACATGTGTATGGTACGCCTTGATCTGAGTTTTAGTAATAGGCCCCCACGCCTGGCGCTTAATTTAGCGCCACTATTACGCAAATACTCTCGGCGATCCTTCAACGGTATTTGCTGACAAACTTTTTAAGTAATCAACTTTCATTGTCATAACTTGTTTTTTAGACATCAATATACTCCATAAAAATATTAGAATTCTAACCTAATTATTTCTATCAAGGTGAATCAAATTTCAGGTCACATTAGAGTTCCAGAAATGCTCAATGTTCTGACAACAAATCATGCAGTTTTAATATCAAGACATTCATCTTGTGTTTCCTTATTGTTTGCTATTTCCGCATTATATCTATCCATATTGTCCAGAATTGCTTCTGAATGAATTTTCGCTTTAGTGAAAATTTTGCAAGCAAACACGGCCATAACTGTTATACAAATATTATCCATTGGGAATGGAATAACATTAATCTTACGCAGATAAGAAATTAATATTTCGGCTAATAAATACCAGATTAAAAATAAGTTTTTGTGAATAAGGGTAACAATAGCGATGTGCCGATTAATAAATAATTTGTAAACACTAATAATAGCGCCAATTGAAGTTAGTAAATAAGTTAAGTTATTCAATCCAGACCAATAGATTAATAAACTACAGCATATAAATCCTAAATAACCAATTAAATTATTATTCGATAATTTCATGATTTTAGGCATGCTTGGAATTTCGCGGCGAAGTACTAAAAAGGCCACTGGTCCAGCCAAGTAAGCAAAGACGACAGCTGAGGATAAAAAATCTACTAATTGTTGCCATGTCGGAAAAGGTAATAAAAAACATACTCCAACAAGTGCATTAAACCATAGACAGTGTGCCGGCGACAGGCTACTGTTTAATTTGACAAACCAACTATTAGGCAAAAAATCGCGAGCTAGACTCAATAGTATGCGGCCGGTGATCGCAGTATATACATTGGCAGTGCCAAGCGGTGCCATAACTGCATCCGCAAATAATATCGTAATTATAATGTGTAGGCTAAATAAACCCACTAATCCTAACAGAGGAGCTGCGGTGCCAACAATGAATTTATTGCCCCCAATGCAAAATATAAAAGCTAGAGATAAAGAACAATACAAAATGAGGCCAACAATGATTGGACTAAACAAGGAATATGGGAGTGCTTTTCTAGGATTTGCAAGACTATTAGCTAAGATTAGGCCGTTTTGAAAACCTGTAAATGCAAAGGCTAACCCGCTCCCAGTAATGGCTAATAAAACTGATTCAAAGGAAAATTTATGTACAGTAATTAATGTACCAACATTATGCCAGTTACCAAAAGTAAGGATTAAAATCCATGCAATAGATAAAGGTATGAAAATTTTCCATAAACTTATTGCGGTGTTTAATTTAGCTACCTTACCTAAAAACAAGGTATTAAACCATGTAAGTCCCAATACCAAACACAATGCTAAACCTAACCCCTTAAACGACAGTGTAGTACTAGTCCCAGTGGTGGTTACTAAGCTACTAAACCAATACGCTAAATATTGAATTGAAGATTGTACCTCTAATGGTAAATATACCACATAACTCAACCAACCTAAAGCTAGAAAAACAAAAGACACTTCCTTACTATGGGTTATCCCAATATAACGTGAAATTCCTCCTACCATCGGTATTAAAGTGGATACCTCAGCAAATGATAAGCCAATTATAAAGGTCATGATTGAAATTATTATCCATGATAAAACTACGCCTAAACCAGCGGTTTGAAAACCATAATATGGAGAAAATAACCAGCCAGCTCCAATCATACCACCGGTGGATAATAATATTATTTGCATAGTTGACAATTTTTTCATTTATATACATTCTTCAAAAATATATTATATAACGCTATTATAGCAGGCTATAAATTTACCGTTTAATTTTCTCGTAATATTATAGCTGTACTAAAAATGGTGAAAATTTTAGATAAATTTTAGTTAATTTTATTATATACAGGCGTATGTAATAATTAATGTCAACAATTTGTTATGATTAATTATATCCAAAAGGGAAATGTTTCCCAATATGTCAGGTTTAGGCTGGGTATATTATTTTATTATATGTACGCCGGAATGTTGTATAATCTTGTTTATTTAAGTAATTATAAATGCACACTACTATTATTGAGGTTAATACTTCGGTATTTATTGCCAATTTACAGGCAATACGTAAAAAGATTGGCAATGATGTAAAGTTTTGTTTGCCAGTAAAGGCAAATGCATATGGACATGGATTAGTTAAAATATCACAGTTAGCAGAACCATATATTGATTATTTAGGGGTATCATGTTTAGATGAAGGAGCTACTCTTCGCCAAGCAGAAATTAAGAAACCAATTTTAGTATTTGGTGCATTTAATAAAGATGAAATTGGAGGACTAATTGCCAATAATTTAGAGGTTACCGTATCTTCACAGTTTAAAGCAGAGCAATTAGCCCTTCAATGTAAAAATAGCCAACAGAAATGCAAGGTGCATTTGAAAATTGATACTGGAATGAATCGAGTTGGCGTTAGAGTTGAAAATGCAACGGCATTGTTTGAATTTGTATTATTACACCCAGAATTAGAAATTGTAGGAATATACTCGCATTTAGCAGACAGTGATTCTGATGATGTTCGTATAACCATGGACCAAATTACCAAATTTAACCGGGTTGCAGCATATGCAAAAAGCATTAATCCCCATATTATTTGCCATTTAGCTAATTCTGGAGGTATTTGCTATTACCCCGAATCATATTTTGATATGGTTCGTCCTGGAATATTAAGTTATGGCTATTTTCCTAATTATCCAATTGTAGATGCGCCATTAAATCAGATTCGATCTTGTTTTAGTTTAAAATCACGCATAATTTACACCAAAATGGTGGATGCTGGCAGAGGGGTTAGTTACAATCATACCTATCATACCAAGTGCTATAGTCGGGTGGTAACCATACCGATTGGTTATGGTGATGGTTATCGACGGAAATTATCAAATATTGGTGAAGTGCTAATTCGCGGGAAGAAATATACTATTGCAGGTACGATTTGTATGGATATGCTTCTGGTGGATATGGGGGCAAATGGTCAGGGGTATGTTGAAGATGAAGTGGTGCTAATTGGTAACCAACAGGAAGAAACTATTACGGTGTATAGTGTTGCAGATAAATGTGGCACTATTATTTATGAGATTTTGTGTGGATTTAATGAACGGATTCCACGAATATATATAAGAGATGGCAATGAATTTTGATCAAAAAGCAGAAATATATGAAAAAATATCCATTAGTCAGCAGCAAGCTGCAATTAAATTATTATCCATGATGAAGATAGAACCGCAGCACCAGGTACTAGATGTAGGTTGCGGGAGTGGCTATTTAACCGAATTAATGAGTAACCTTTCTTCTTCTGTATCTGGTTTTGATATAGCTGAAAAGATGATTATTGAAGCACAAAAATTGCGACCAACCATAAATTTTTTTATAGCTGATGCTGATGCTTTTTGTAACTATGAGGCATATGATTGGATTGTCACTAATGCGGTAACCTATTATTTTAAAAATTTGCCTAATACGTTAAGTAATTTTTATCTTTCACTAAAACCTAATGGATGTTATGCACTGCAAGCACAAACAGAAGTTACTCCACAATTTTTACAGGCAATGAGTGGGTTATGGAATGATCCGGTTACAGCGCAATTATATTCAAAATTCCAATTACCCATAAATCAATTAAAATTTGATGAATTTATACAGGTTTTAACTTCAGCCGGATTTGTAATAGAAGATGCCCAAATGGTTAATTTTAAGACTGAGTATTCATTTAATCAAGCTCTGGATATATTTAAATCAGGAACGGCAACACCATTTTTAAATCCATATGGATATGGAACCGTATCTCTGCCACAAGAATATATTGTTAAATTTTGGCAAATTGTTGAAGATGGATTAAAACAACAATGTAAGGGTGATAAAATTACCTTAGATGTGCCCAGATGTTTTATTATTGCTAAAAAAATGAAATAATAATTAATGGAGAATTATTAGAGTTATGAAACAAACTGCTTATTTTAAATTTTTGAGTTTATTTGGCATGCTTTTGGTAACGACTAAGCTTTGTTCTATGTTATTTGCACAAAGAGTATTCGAAGTATATGGCATAATTTTTCCTGGTGGCATTCTTCCATTTTGTATAACTTTTATGCTTTTAGATATTATAACCAATAATTATGGGCTTAAGAATGCGAGAAAAATTATAATTTTTAATCTATTTTGTGAAGCCGTGATGACCCTAATAACGCTATTGTCTTTAGAGATCACGCCTTCCAGACTTTTTCAACATGAATATGAATTTCAGGAGGTAATGACGCCCTTTTTAAAATTATTTGTTGCCTCTATTTCTGCTACGTTAATTGCATACTTATTAAATTGCTATATATTTTCCAAACTTTATTATTCATTTAAAGGAAAGTTATTGTGGTTGCGCTGCATATTAGCAACTGCTGTGGGGGAGTTAGTTTTTTCTGTTATATGGACAACGATATTTTTTTGGAAGCAATTAAATATAAATACAATTAATACATTGGTAATTGATCAGTATTTATTTAAAATAATTTTTGAAATTGTTAGTTTACCAATTACTTATATTATTGTGCAGCTATTAGATAAATATGAAATTAATGCGGAAATTGAGTGGGAAAACTTTAAACCAATCCACCATGGAAGATAATTCAATGGTGGTTTATGTAAGAATAATTATTCAGAATCAGAGATTATAAAATTTTCAGGAATCGACTGAATCAAGTTAAGTTTTATAGCCTTATCAACTAATTCAGAATTTGATTTGACTTTTAATTTGTTATAAAGATTGAATTTTAATGCAGAAATTGTATTAATATTTGCTTTATTGTATATTTTTTGAGTGTATTCAAAAATATCTATTTCAGATCTACCTAAATAAAGCAAGAATAGGATTTCATATTCTCGTGGATTAAAATGTATTTTAGCATCGGGTACTGTTAGATTTATGCTAATACCGACCCGTTTATTTATATATTCTCTAAGGTATGCTTGATGATGATTTATTTCAGTTAAGATCTCTGCAATTTTTTCATTTATTAGTGAAATTGTTGCTGTATTAGTTGTCATTCTGTTCTCCCATAACAATTTAGTGAGCGATCCTTTTATTATTTGTGCATGCTTTAGGAAACGCCCAAGTTTAATTTAGTTTTCATCAAGCAACTGTGATAAAATTCGCTGTCACATATCCTTGTCAGCACCTTAAATGCTAGATTTTATCTATATCAATTCCAATGCTTTGAGTATGTTTTTGATTAATTTTACTTAAGCTGCTGTTGATAGTTTAGCATAACGGTCGATATATTATCATGGCTTTTATTAAAAAGGGAATTATTTTGTGAATTTTAATGAAAAAGCGCATATTTGGGATCTAATTTCGTTAAGTCAACAGCAAGCCGCAGATGACTTATTTACTTTGCTGGATATTAAAGAATTAGATAATGTTTTAGATATGGGATGTGGTACTGGTTATTTAACTGAAAAAATCTATAATATTACACCCAATGTAATAGGAATAGACAAGGCACAAAATATGATAAAAGTCGCTCAGGAAAAGAGACCCTTTATCAGATTTAACCTGGGTGATGCTGAGCAATTAGAGATCCACAATTGTTATGATTGGATTGTTACCAATGCCGTAACCTATTATTTTAAGGATATGCCAGGCACGTTTAGCCGTTTTTATAATGCGCTAAAGATTAATGGGAGCTATGCATTACAATCTCAAGTACTTCGCACTCCACAGTTTATTCAGGCATTTAAAAAATTAGAAGAGGATCCCATTACCCAAGATATTTACGCAACATTTAAATTGCCAACTCAAATTTTAGATTTGTCACAATTAGTAACTATCCTAAAAAGCGTAAAATTTACCATAAAGTATGCTAAAGTAATTAACTATGCGACGAAATATAGTGTGGCACAAGCTTTGGATATATTTAAGTCCGGAGCTGCTACTCAATATTTGAACGCTGATGCGTATAGACTTCCTTTGACAGATACATATATAATGCAGTTTTGGTATTTAATTGAAAACAGTTTAAAAGAACAGGCGATAAATGATAAAATTACTTTAGAGTTTCCACGGTGTTTTATAGTGGCACAAAAATGTTAGAGTTTTTAAGAAAAATTTATGCATGGTTAATGCTTGTTATTAATCATCACAGAAGAGTAAATTTTAGAATTATTGATAAAACTAGAGAGAATAGTGCCGGGTATATAATTCATTTTATATATATTGAAAAAAATAAAATTATCGCAAAATCAGTAGAGGAATTATTTGTGGATAAGTTATTGCTGAAACAGTTCGATACTGATGATGTTATTGAGATTGGCAGGCTTTATGCTAAATACAAATTTTCTCAAAACCAAAATAATCCGGCTGTGTATTGAAGTGATTACGAATTATGTAACTAAACCACAGCTTAAAGTTGATACTATAGAAAAAAGAAAAATTAATAATAAAATAGTATATTATATAAAATTTATTATTGTTAGGCGTAGGCAGCCGTTTGAATTAACTGTGGATTATCTTATTTGTAATATTAAGCGCTTAAATTTTAACAAAACTGATATTGTTATATTATCATTTTATCAAATGTATCAGGTGTTAGAAAATGCGGAGATTGAAAATTAAGTCAAAACAATATAAATATTATTCACTATTTGGCATGATATTAGTTGCTATTAAACTTGGAGCAATGTTATTTGTTGGGCGTAATTTATTGTTGGGTGGAGTTATAATGCCTGGTGGCATAATTCCATTTTGTACCACATTTTTTATTTTAGATATTGTAACAAATAACTATGGGTTAGCCAACGCTAGAAAAATGATTTTTTCTCTTCTGTTATGTGAAGCGATTTTCTCTTTTATTATATACTTTACTTTAAAATTAACTCCAGTATCGCCACAATACGAAGCATCTTTTAAGCTGGTTACACAAGCCGTTATCCGGCTATTCTTTGGCTCATTTACCGCAACTATTGTGGCATATTTTTTAAATTGCTATATATTTTCTAAACTCTATATATTCTATAGCGGTAAAAAATTATGGTTTAGATGTATCTTATCCACTGCTGCTGGGGAACTGGTTTTCTCAGTAGTTTGGACATTCATCTATTTTTATGGTAGAATGAATAACGAAGATAAACTTTTATTGGTTATGGATCAGTATATTTTTAAAGTATTGTTTGAAATTGCAAGTATTCCAGTGACCTATCTGATCGTTGAACTTTTAGATAGGTATGAAGTACCACGGGAAATTAAATTTATTGATTCTACATCTGTGCAATAAAGTACATGTGTAAATTGAGTAGAATAATAATTAGTAATAGTTGAATTACTAGATTAAGAGTAAAAAATGTTTAACAAAAAATTGTTAATGCACTTAATCAATTGTAGTGGAATGAGTCTTAGTGCATTAGGTCGTGAAATGGGAATTGCTCATAGCACCTTATCCTTATTAAGTCGCGGGTTGAGTAATCCACAGCCAGAAACGGTTAATTCAATAGCACGGTACTTTGGGTTAACTCCGGCACAATTATTTATTTATCCAAATCCGAATAAAAATCTTGAACAGTCCGGAGATATATGTTTGGGTTCTATGGGGGATACTTTAAAATACTTATTACAACGTTCCGGAATGGTAAATAGTTCCCAGCTAAATAAATATACCGGAATAGCTATTCAGACTATTGATAGGATTATAAGTGGTGAGACAACTTCACCCAGTCATAATACCTTAATTAAATTATGCGAGTTTTTTAATATAACAATTCTTCAGCTCAAAGGTAGTGCACCGCTTCCCAAGGGAAAGATATTTTATACTGAAAAATCTAGCAATAGATCAGTGCCAGTATTATTGATTGATAATGTGATTGAGTGGTTGAAAGAACCGAATGAAGCGTTGGTAATTAAATATGTTAAGAGTGAGGTTGCAACCTTAAGCCGCATGGCTTATGCCGTTGAATACCAAATAAATTCGCAATTATCCGTTACTTATATAATTGAGCCACATTTAAGCCCGGCTATTGGCGATACAATTATTGCTCAAGTTGATAATCAGATGAAAATACTTGAATGTATTAAACAAACATTATACCTAACCGTAGATTATAAAAATGTTCTTAGTTCTAATATTGGACAAATTTTAGGAGTTAGTGTGCAAGAGGTTCGGTGCCGCAAAATATGAATTATATTTTTTCTGCTAATTTATTAATTTGATGACCCGATAATTTTTTTTAAAGTATATGTTATAATAGGGGCAAATTTGAGTTTATCAGGATTTAAGCTAGTATGTACAAAGAATCTGCCAGTAGAAAATTAGCTAACGCCGATAAGGCACAGATTAAGCTAGATAAAGCTAATAATGTGATAAATTTATTTGGAGCATGGGTGTGGTCGGCGATTGATGAAAAACTTTTGCAAAACCAATTAAATGCAATAAATAACTTAAATCAAGTAATAATTAATGGAAAGAATGCAGATTATATTGATACTGCAGGAATTTATCAAATTGTAAAGATTGTAAAATATTTACGTGCTCATAATATTGATCTTATTAAAATTGAATTAAATAAACAAGAAAAATTATTATTTGATCGTATCTTATCTCATTTAAATCAAATTGACGGTAATCAATATACTCCCGCAAAACCACGTGCGTTTTTAAGTGTGATAGGTAAGAATATCTTCGATACTTGGTTTGCTATATTAGATTTGTTAGATTTTTTTGGTCAATTTTGTTATAACTTAGTGCGTTTTGTTATCTCGCCTAAACATTTAGATTGGGCTGAAGTTTCCCGGGTGATTAATGATGCTGGTGTAAAGGGACTATGGGTAGCTTCGTTATTATCATTTTTAATTGGTGTTACATTAGCCTATCAAATGGCGCCACAATTTACCACCTATGGAGCAAACGTTTATATCGTTAATTTCCTAGGTATTGCCCTACTTAAAGAAGTATCCCCACTTTTAACTGCTATTATAGTTGCTGGTAGAACTGGCGCTGCCATCACTGCTGAAATTGGTACCCAAAAAGTTCAAGAAGAAATTGATGCCCTACAAACTATGGGAATTTCTCGAATGCAAAAAATAGTTCTACCTAAAGTGCTAGGAGTAATGATTGCAACGCCATTAATTACGGCAATTGCGGATATGGTAAGTATGTTAGGCGGAGCAATTGTTGCCAATAGCAGCCTTTCAGTAAATTATGCATTATTTCTCTATCGGATGCAAACATATATCGCGGTAAGCAATTATGCTTGTGGAATTGTAAAAAGCATTGCATTTGCATTTTTAATTGCTTTGGTTGGATGTTTTTGCGGTTTAAATGTTAAAGGTAACGCCAATAGCATTGGTGAACAAACTACTAAAAGTGTAGTGATGGGAATTATTTTAATCGTATTGTTTGATGCAATTTTTGCTGTGATTTTTAAAACTATGGGGATTTAAAATGGTTGAAACTGCTGATACTGATAAACCTATAATTGAGGTGAAAAATCTAGGAACATACTTTTCTGGTTTATGGGTACATAAAGACCTTAATTTAACCATATACCCCAACCGAGTTATTACCATAATTGGTGCCAGTGGGTGCGGTAAAACTACTTTAGTGCGCGAAATATTAATGTTACAGTCCATTACTGAAGGGGAAATACTTCTTGGTGGAGAAGAAATATCGCAATATAATATTGATGATGCCAATACTAAATTATTGCTTAGTCAAGTTGGCATGATGTTTCAGCAAGGAGCGTTATTTTCATCAATGACGATTATTGAAAATGTAATGTTTCCTCTTCAGGAATATACTGATTTTTCTAAATCCACTATTGTAGAAATGGCTATCTTAAAATTAAAGTTAACTGGACTGGCAGAAAGTGCATATTTTAAGTATCCTAAAGAAATTAGTCCCGGAATGCAAAAACGGGTGGCATTAGCCAGAACGCTGGCTCTAGACCCTAAGGTAATATTTCTAGATGAGCCTACTGCTGGGTTAGATCCTAATAGCGCCAGTGATTTTGATGTATTGATTTCAACCCTGCAGCAGCAGTTAAGATTAACGATAATTATGATTACCCATGATTTAGATAGTATTTGGAGTATTTCTGATGAAATTGTGTACTTAGGCGAAAAACGCGTGCTATTTCACAATACGGTTGCTAAAGCCGCAGAATGCAAAGAAATACCAGAATTATATAATTATTTTAATGGACCAAGAGGGAAGTTGGCACGGATGGCACGTGGAGAATAAAAAGTATGGAGAATAGTAATGAATGATAATCGGCAATATTTAATGGTAGGGTTATTTGTAGTAATAGCTACTACTTTATTAGTTATGGTATGGTTATGGTTTTCAGCAAGCAATCGTAAAACGTATAATGTCTATGAAACCGTATTTAGTGAACCTGTAGATGGAATTACTACAAATTCAGTCATTAAATATAACGGTGTAGAAGTAGGTAAGGTACGCGACATTCAATTAGATAATAAAAATCCCCGTAATGTAATAGTTCATCTTAACATATTGGAAAATGTACCAATTAATAACGAAACTTATGCAATGATGAAGCCGCAGGGTGTAACTGGAATGTCATTTATTGATCTGCGTTTTCCGAAATCTGCAACTAGTACCACTAATTTAACTCCTCATAATTCACCACCATATCCCAAAATTATGAGCCGCCCTTCATTAATGTTTAGCTTAACTGAGCAGGCACAATCCTTAACTAATAATGTACAAGATATATCAAGTCAAGTTAAAATACTTTTAGCTGAAGATAATATTGAACACATGTCGAATATTTTAGCCAATTTGGATAAATTGTCAGCTTCTATTGCTTCCAAGTCGGGTAAAATTGAGCAAAGTTTAGATACTTTGCTAGTTGTATTACAAAATATTCGAGTCAATAGTATGAAGCTCAGCGGTACTTTTGAACATTTAGATGATTTAGCTAATTCTTTATCTACAATGTCCAATAATACTAATAGTTTAATTTTAGGTGTGCAAAATAATACTATGCAAAATGTAAATACTATTTTGTTGCCGAATCTTAACCAAACTATATTACATTTAAATCAATCGTCATATCAGTTGGAGCAGCTCTTAACATTACTAAATCAAAATCCTTCGGTATTAGTAAGAGGTCGAGCCGCAGTCGTTAAAGGTCCGGGAGAGTGAATATATTATGCAAAAAATTATGATATGCTTAAAGAAACTATTGGCTAAATTTTTGAATACAATCGTTAATATAAAAGATAGTGTTTATAAATTTATATCAATTGCGGGTTGGTTGAGCAAGATAATGGTTATGGGAACTTTGTTGAGTTCATGTGGTATTTTAGCACCGGTGGCTGAACCGCAGATTAAAGAGTATCAATTAGTCGCTAATTCCTCTGATATTACAAGCTGTATGGCAAACCCTAATGCTCCAATCTTACAAGTGTCACCAGTTAAGGTATTTGCCCCCTTTGATACGCGAAATATGTATTATTCCGAATCGGAATATCAATTAAATAGTTATGCCCTAAATCGATGGTCAACTCATCCTGGGTATATGCTTAATCAGGCAATTTTACAAAAACTAATCTCAACTTGTACTTATAGTAATGTAGTTAATGCTGAAGTTATGTCGGTGGCCAAATATCGTTTAGTGGCACAAGTTATGGATTTTAAACAAGTGATTAATTCTAATGATGCTACTATGAATCTAACTGTTTTAGTCCAGTTAATTGATAATACCAGTAACATGGTTATGAAGAGTAAAACATTTATGGAAACGCTAAATGTTACCCCTGATCCTAGTGGATATATAAAAGGCGCTAATGCTGTGGTAGCTCAGTTTACTAATGATTTAGCGCTTTGGCTGCAAAGTTAGATTAGAAGCGTACATAAATATACTCATCGTCTTTGAAAAAAGGCGATGAGTATATTTTTACCAAGAGATAGTTTCTATTAAATGATTATTATTAGTATAAATGCATATTTCTCCGGCAATAGTTAAAGATTTTTTAACAATTTCTTCAGAGCTTAACTTAGTATTTTGAGTTAACGCTAAAGCCGCCGAACTAGCATAAGCTCCACC
>JAGOUD010000192.1 GCA_018061465.1 Burkholderiales bacterium | reverse complement strand
CTATATGATAGTAGGATTTAGTCTTGCTGGTTTACCGTTTGGTGCTGTAGGATATGTTTACTGGCCAGCTGTAGTTTTTATTGCAATAACAAGTGTTCCAATGGCTCAATTATCTGCTAAATTATCGTTTATGGTTCCTAGGATAATTTTAAAAAGAACCTTGGCAATTTTGTTTACACTAGTTGCTAGTAAGATGTTATTCTTTTAATAAATAATAAACTAATTGTATCAATATGATAACTTATCCAAATATTAGTCCTATAGCTATTAGCATAGGCCCGTTAGATATCCGTTGGTATGGGATAACCTATCTTCTGGGGCTAGCTGTAGGTTGGGCTTTAGGAAGATACAGATTAAGCACTAAAAAATATTTAAATATTACTCCAACTGAATTTAGTGATTTGTTATTGTCTGTAGCTATAGGTTTATTACTAGGCGGCCGTTTAGGCTATATGCTATTTTATAAAACCACTGTATTATTTACGGCTCCATGGGAAGTATTTATGATCCGGCAAGGAGGAATGTCATTTCATGGTGGCTTAATAGGTGTAATTATAGCAATGCTTTGGTTTTGTCGACAAAACAAACTGAATTTTTTTGCTGTAACTGATTTCGTTGCACCCTTAGCTCCACCTGCTTTTTTATTTGGTCGTATTGGTAATTTTATAAATGGCGAATTATGGGGCAAAGTAACTGATGTTCCTTGGGGCATGGTATTTCCTTATGCTGGTGATTTACCACGCCATCCTACCCAATTATATGAAGGTTTCCTAGAGGGCATTGTATTATTTCTTATTTTATGGGTATACACGTTAAAACCACGACCAAGAATGGCTACTTCAGGTTTATTTATGATTTGTTATGGTTTATTCCGTTGGATAGTAGAATTTTTTAGAATGCCGGACAGCCATTTAGGTTATATAGCATTTGATTGGTTAACGATGGGGCAATTATTATCATTGCCTATGGTAGCAGTGGGAATAATCTTAATAATAAAAGCTTATCAAGAGAAGTGAGAGGATTAATATGCATGCTTATTTAAATTTAATGCAAGATATTTTAGATAATGGCACACACAAACAAGATCGTACTGGTACGGGCACGAGATCTGTTTTTGGTCGGCAGATGCGTTTTGATCTTAATAAAGGATTCCCATTACTCACAACGAAACAACTACATCTTAAATCAATTATTTATGAATTGATTTGGTTTTTACGCGGTGATACAAATATCAAATATCTTAATGAGCATGGTGTGACTATCTGGGACGCTTGGGCTAATGACAATGGTGAACTAGGCCCAGTTTATGGCAAACAGTGGCGTTCTTGGCCAACTGCTGATGGGCGTGCTATCGATCAGATCAGTAATGTAATAGCTGAGATCAAAAATAACCCTGATTCAAGAAGATTGATAGTCAATGCCTGGAATGTGGGCTTATTATCTGAAATGGCTTTACCACCTTGTCATTTATTATTCCAGTTTTATGTTGCTGATGGCGCGTTATCTTGTCAATTGTATCAACGCTCTGCAGATTATTTCTTAGGAGTGCCATTTAACATTGCTAGCTATGCTTTATTAACAATGATGATGGCGCAACAATGTAATTTACAGCCGGGAGAATTTGTTTGGACAGGGGGTGATGTGCATCTTTATGACAATCATATAGAACAGGCTAAATTGCAATTAACTCGTGAGCCGCTACCATTACCGAGCTTAAAAATTTTACGTAAACCAGAAGATATATTTTTGTATCAGTTTGAAGATTTTGAATTGGTGAATTATAAAGCTTATCCACATATTAAAGCTGCAGTGGCTGTATAATAATGGCTCAAAATATATCTATAGTCGTTGCTATGGCTAAAAACAGAGCCATCGGTAAAGACAATAAATTACTTTGGTATTTACCGAATGATTTAAAATATTTTAAACAGATTACTTTAAATCATCCTATCGTAATGGGGCGGAAAACTTTCGAAGCAATAGGTAGGCCATTGCCAGGGCGCGATAACTTAGTCTTAACATCAGATCATAATTATAAAAAAGATAATATTATAATATTTTCTGATAGTAAAAAATTATTAGAATATTGTGGAAAAAATTATAATATCAATCAAGAAATTATGATTATTGGCGGAGCGGAAATTTATAATATTTTTTTAAAGTATGCTCATAAAATTTATCTTACTTTAGTAGATACTATACTAGATGCTGATACCTTTTTTCCAGAATTAGATCCTAATATTTGGCGAGAGGTACTAGAAAAAAGAGTAGATAATTATATTGATCATGAGCATCAATATAATTACAGTTTTCGTGAATATGTCCGTTGTTTCAGATGATTATAGCAGTTCCCTCAACATATAACTGGTGCAGATCCACCTGTTTTTGGTTTTGGCTCTAAGCTCCCAGTACTCTTTTTTTGGCTTATATAATTTTGTAGAGTTGCAACGCCTATATTAAAAATTTTAGCTACTTGTTCAATTGTCCCTAATCCACTTTCATATGCTTCTACTACTTTCTTTCTTAAGTCTATGGAGTTTCGAGAAAATTTCTTTCAATACAACGGTAATATTAACATCTTTCGTATTCAACCATATTTTGACTGATTTGATAGGCATAATGATCACTGCTAGTTATTTCATTTTTAAAATAATCAAACACAATTTGAATAATATTATGATCTATTAATACTTGTTCATTTGATTTTAACTGAAAGTAAGCAACTGCAATCTCTTCAGTTAATTTATAATATTTTAATTCCTCGCTATCAGACAAACTAGTTATTTTAGTTGTCAATTCGGATAACTTTGAAATAATTATTAAATTTATTTTATGCTGAGTTAAACAATGTTGTTCAGAAATTCTTATTTTAAAATCTTCTAGTTTTAACAAAAGAGTTTTTAAATTGCTTTTATTAGTATTGTCAATGTTACTAACATCGTCCTTCCGTGACGGAGGTGAATTTTTGTTCACGTTAAATCCTGTTATTAATTATTATTCACATACTAACTGATCTACTTTGGCTGCACAGATAAAATCATTGTCAGATAAGCCATTGATTGCATGGGTAGTGAATTTAACTAAACAAAAATTATAACTCACTTCTAGATCAGGATGATGATTCTCTTGGTTGGCAATCCAAGCAACAGCGTTGACAAAAGCCATAGTTTTATAAAAACTTTTAAACTCAAATTTACGTTTAATCATTGTATGATCAGAATTAGCTGTCCATTGGGGAGCTAATTTCAAATATTTTTCTACTTGAGATTTAGTTAAACTTGCAACGCCAGCTTCACAAGGGACACATTTTTTATTTTTTAAATCAGCGGAGTTTGTTGCAGTCATATTATATTATTAATTTATATTATTTAATATTTTAATCTATTATGTTGATTAATCTGAGTTTGATTAATCTATAGGATATGTTGGTTTAAACTCACCTAACTGAATAGCTTCGTGAACCATATCTATTAGATTAGTATTCATTATATTAAATAAATCTTCAAATTTATTTATCACAAAATAAATAGACTGATAGATATCTATTCTATATGGTGTTCTTAAAGCAGTAAGCAGATCAAATG
>JAGOUD010000040.1 GCA_018061465.1 Burkholderiales bacterium | reverse complement strand
TACGTACACTGCGTAGCCTTTTATTGCAGTTCTCCTAGCCCAGAATCCAAATACTTTGAGTATTAACATTTAGTCCAGCTTTCAATTACAAACAGTATATTTAATAGCGGATTAGGCTTGCTCCCCATGTATATCCGGCACCTACACCTTCAAGCATGATTAAGTCATTTTTTTTAATCTTATGGCTCTTAATGGCTAAATCCAGAGCTAAAGGAATTGAAGCAGCAGATGTATTACCATGCTTGTCAACTGTAACGATAACTTTTTCCATAGGGATTGCTAAATGTTGCGCAGTTGCTTCGATAATTCTTAAATTAGCCTGATGAGGAATTAGCCAATCTAATTCTTCACTGGTGTAGCCGGTTTTATTGAGTACATTAGTTGCCACCGTTGCTAAATTTCTCACTGCCATTTTAAATACTGCACGACCATCCATACTCATGTAAGGATGACCCGATATTTGACCGTTATTTATATGGCCAGCAACGTTTAGCGCAGACTCACCACTACCATCAGCATGGACTTCATTAAGAAGTATTCCGGGTTCGTTACTCTCTTGCAAAATTACAGCTCCGGCACCATCACCAAATAATACGCAGGTGTTACGATCAGTATAGTCAATAAAGCGGGAAACTGTATCAACCCCAACTACCAAAGCGCTTTTAACCATGCCGCTTTTAATAAAAGAATCAGCAGTTGCTATTGCATATAAAAAACCAGTGCATGCAGCTTGTAAATCAAATGCTGGAATATGATTTAACCCCAAACGATGTTGCAGTAAGCATGCAGTTGATGGAAAAATCATATCCGCTGAAGAGGTTGCAACTATAATAATACCGATGTCAAATTTATCAAAATTTGAACTATTTAAAGCCGATAATGCAGCCTTATGTGCCAAATCAGTAGTAGTTTCATTTTCAGCAGCTATGTGGCGCTGCTTAATTCCGCTTCTGGACACAATCCACTCATCACTAGTGGCTACCATTTTTTCTAGCTCTTGGTTACTTAATATTCTCTCTGGTAAATAACTACCAGTTGCTATAATTTTAGAATGTCTCATATTAAATGTGATTAACCTTTTTTATTGGGAGTTATAACATATTTAGATATTTAAATTCAACCATTTCTTTTTTAGTTTCATCCCGATCACTTAGTAACTCTTTATGTTGATTCAAAAACCCTTCCAATAGATTTACTACCCCAGCATTTACTTCATGGTAGGCTTGCTCTATGGCATAGTAAAATGCTATTTCATCTGCTCCACCATGGCTTTTAATTACTAATCCATTTAAGCCTAAAAGAACAGCCCCGTTATATTTGCGCGGATCTAAGCTTTGTTTAACTCGTTTTAATACTGGATAAGCAATAAGCGCCATTAATCTAGATAAGGGAGATTTGGTAAATTCTTTTTTTAAAACAAAAGAAATCATTTTTGCAACGCCTTCAATAGTTTTTAAGGCTACATTACCCGTAAACCCATCGCAGACTATTACATCCACAGTACCTTTATTAATATCATCACCTTCAACATTACCATAGAAATTTAAATTGCTTTTTTTTAATAGTTCAGCGGCTTTTTTAATGCCTTCATGACCTTTAATATCTTCAGTTCCAATATTTAAAAGTCCTACACTTGGGGATGGTTTACGCGTTACTGCTTTCATTAACTGCGATCCCATTATACCAAATTGCAATAAGTGCTCAGGCGAAGATTCTATATTAGCTCCTAAGTCTAATACACAAACATCACCACGTATTGCTGGAAGTAATTTGGCTATTGCTGGACGGTCAATACCCTTAAGGGTACGTAATACATAACGTGCAATTGCCATTAATGCACCAGTATTCCCCGCAGATACTATAGCATGCGCTCTGCCATCCTTTACCTGATTAATTGCAATCCGCATTGATGAGTCTTTTTTATTGCGCATTGCCATTTGGGGCGATTCATCCATATCTACCACTTGAGTAGAGTGAATCACTTCAAGTCTATCGCTACATGTAGATAATGAAGAGCCAATCCGCTTATATATTATGTCTCGATCACCCACTAAAATGAGTCGCACATCCGGATTTTTTTTTAAAAAAGTAATACAAGCCGGCACCGTTACATTAACGCCGTGATCCCCACTCATCACATCTATAGATAATACGATAGACATTATACATCAGCCCTTAAAGACTATTAGTTTACAATTTTAAGAAGTAAAATCTTATTCGTCTTTATCTTTAATTACTTTTTTACCACGATATACACCACTTGGGCTAATGTGATGACGTAAATGTGTTTCTCCTGTAGTCGGTTCTATTGCAATGCCTGGTTTAGATAAAAAGTCATGTGCCCGGCGCATACCACGTTTAGATGGAGATTTTTTATTTTGTTGAACTGCCATGTTTCAATACCTTAAAATTAACTGTTGATAAAAAGCTGTAGTGATAAGTACACTAGAGCCGCATAGGTATAAAAATTCAATTTTATACGCTACGAGGTCTAGAGTATACCATAATGCCTAATAAATAGCGGGAGAGTTTATTGAATGTGCCAACCATGAGAAGCAATTAATGACTGCCCAGTTAAGGCATTGGTTTCAAATCCTGCAAAAAATAGTGCAACATTAGCAATATCATCAACTGTAGTAAATTCTCCATCCACCGTATCGCCCAGCATTACTTTTTTAATTACTTCGTCTTCAGTAATTCCTAAGGTTTTAGCTTGTTCTGGAATTTGCTTTTCAACTAATGGTGTTCTTACAAAACCAGGAGCAATTAGATTAGAACTAATATTATGTTGAGCACCTTCTTTGGCAATTGAGCGTACTAAGCCTAATAAGCCATGTTTAGCTGTTACATAAGCAGCTTTATTTTTCGATGCTTCAAATGAATGTACTGAACCAATTACAATAATTCTGCCACCATTTTTCTTTTCAATCATTTTTTTCATGCATGCTTTTGTAGTTAGGAATGCGCCATTAACATGAATGTCAAATAAGCGTTTCCAGGCGCCAAAATCAAAATCTACAATGGGCGAAATTGTTTGAATTCCGGCATTACTCACCAAAATATCTACTTTGCCAAATTTAGCAACTACAGCGTCAACGCCACTATTCACCTGTTCTTCATTAGCAACATCCATAGCAACAGCCAATGTTTCGACTGCATATTGGTTTTTTATTTCCTTGGCTACATTTTCTGCGGATGCAAGGTTTAAATCTGCAATCACCACAGTGCTACCGGCTTTTGCAAATTTTTCTGCAATGCCTCGTCCAATACCACTAGCGCTACCTGTAACGATAGCTACTCTACCTTTTAAATTATTCAACATAATATGTACCCCTTTAAAAAAACTAGTCTATTAGATAATCATAAATAATTTCACCATATCCTAAAGTTAAATCAGCAATAATATGTTCACCTGATATAACTCGCCTCACCGGCAAATCGGCAACCGGAGCCAGAGCATGTTCGAATAATTGTAAACTTGCAGGTCCCGACCATGCCCCAGTTATGCTAACATTCTTTAAGTAATAGCGTATCAGTTGACAAATGCATGCTTCTTGTAAATTAACATCGGGAATAATTTTAAGCAGAAAATTAGGTGTTTTTTCCAACATTTTTTTAACTTGTTTATTATCTAAAGTATAATATTTATAGCCCATGGTGCCAATTGCAACATCAATACTATTATATTTTAATGTGCCCAATACCGTATCTACATCAATTATCAGCTCAGGATTACCAAGTTTTTCGGGAAATCCCCAAATCTCTCGCCCTGCCGCAATCGGAGCTAAATTATCTAAGTACATGGCATGAGCATAACTGCCAGGCTTACCCTCATATTCAACCTCAATTGTTTGCCCTACCAAGCTATAATTACCAAACCCATGCGCATCTGGCATTTTTATAAATTGAAATTTGACTAAAGGTTTTTTAACTATCAATGGTTCAGGTACTACCTTGTGTAAAATATCTAAGTCAGATTCATATGTGATAATCAGGTATTCTCGGTTTTTAAAGGTATAATCAATCTTTAAGGCGCTAGGTGAAGTGTAGGGCATCGAAAATCCATGCTTTTTAATGTCTTTGATTGAAGCAGTGTACTTTTTATTATTCATGACCTATTTCCCCTTTTTTAAATAATCGTATACTACTTCACCGCCTGGCAAAGTTACATCAGCTATAATATGGGTAGCAGATATAATTTTTCGTACCGGCAGCATAGTCACGGGTGCCAGCGCATGTTCAAATAGTTGTAATTGAGCCGGCCCAGTCCATGCTCCATGAACTATGACATCACTTATATAACAACGTACCAGTTGGCAAATGCTTGCTTCTTTGCCATTTACATGCGGAATAATTTTTAGTAAAAATATAGGGGATTGGGTCATAGATTGTTGTATTTTTTGTTTATCTAATTCGGTATATTTAAAACCCATAGTGCCAACAGCAACAGTAACACTATTATATTTTAAAGTGCCAAGTAATGTATCGCAGTCAATTTTAAGTTTTGGCATGGCAAGTTTTTTAGGATAACCCCAGATTTCACGTCCTGCTGCAATTGGAGCTAAATCATTCAGGTACATAGCATGTGAATAAGCTCCAATTTTACCTTCATATTCAACCTCAATCATTTGCCCAGCTTCATTAAAACTACCAAATCCAGACGCATCCGGCATTTTCATGAATTCAAATTTTACTACATTACTTACCAGCTTAAGTGGCTGTGGAACTACTTCTTTTAATATTTCCATGTCAGTTTCATAAGAGATAATAAGATATTCCCGATTCCGCATTTTATAATCAATTTTTAAACCGCTAGGAGAGGTGTAGGGCATAGCAAAAGCTTGTTCTTTGATTTCTTTTTTATTCATGCTTAATTTTATCCTAAATTTAAAAAGTCAAAAAGGTTCCCCTTATTTCTTGGGGTGTGCAGCTAAAGATTTTAAACTGCGTTCAAAATTATGCATGTGGTGTTCTGATTCATGACATGCTTGAGAATTAAGTTCACCAATTTTTTCACATAACTCTTGATAATTATGAATTGTCTTCTCAGTATTATTTATAATTGTATGGAATGCAACTCCCCATGGGTTGCGAGAGTTAATTGAATTGGTAAGTTCATCAATTAAAGTACGTGTCTCTGTGGCAGCAAGCCTAGAGCTTTTTATACTGAATTGGGCTAAACATTCGAAGTTTTGAATCGAAATTTTCATGAGATTAAACACATTTTCCCAATCATATGCGTATGCATCATTCATTTTAAAGTCTCCCAAATATATTCTACTGTTCATAAAAAATATGGTGGTAAGCTGAAAATTAATTCAGGCACAACCGTATTATAACAAAAAACATTAAATATGTTTATTTATATTAATTAATTCGTGGTATATTAAGATAACACCTTGCCATGTATATTAAGATTTTGTACGGTAATGATTCATAACCTTGGTTCAAATTTATATATTAAATTGAATTGTATTGTTTCTTAGCTTGCTGCATTAGAGGGTGAATTTTGCGGTTGAAATATGCGGCGTAGCGACCACCTAAAAAGGGAGCAGTGTAGGCGCTGTAATTGATACAATGCCATTCGAGCCTCCACTTATCAGCGCGAAAATTTTACTATTTTACTTTATACAGATCAAGATTTCACTTTTATTTTGCCGCTGGTTTATTAATATAGGTTTAGTTATGGTATAAATCCATACCATGAAATTTACAGGTTTTTTATTTTTTTAGCATTTTAATTAGTATGGCAGTACTCAAGTAGTACTTAAAAAATATTTATAGGTTGGCAATTATTATGGGTGAATTGAATTGTGTTTCTGCATTTCGAGGTGGGTTTACAGCTTATGAAAAAAAACAACAGCAAGCTGCTATAAAATCTGAGAAATTTAAGCATTCTACACGAGTTATTTCTTCAGCAGAATTACCTAATGTTAGTCTGGTTGAAGGTATAATAAAAGCTACTAAACGTAATCCATTCCAGAGATTATTAGATTTTCTGACTGGAACAAAAAGATTGTCAGTCAATGAAGCACAGCGTGAAGCTGTATCTGTTGCTTTAGCTTTTGTGAATAAAGAAAACGATTTAAAGGATATGCTTAAGGATAAAAAGAAAGAGCCGCTCCTTATTTATGAAGGTGATGGATATGATTTTAGTGCCAAATATGTTGAAAATGATGGGTTGAAAATTACCATGAACATTAATGCTGGCGCCGGTTATGATGTAGATGGTGCTATGCATAGTGTAGTTATTCGAGGAGTAGAGAAACATGATTTTGCAACATTTAGGGGCACTGCTTGTTTAAACAGTTTTATAAAAAATTGTAACCAAGATGTAATTGAATATTGTAATATATCAGAGGTGGAGGACAAATTTTGTGAGACATTACGTGATATTACTAAGGCTAGTGTCATAGGTAATGCACAATACACAGAATTAAGACCAGCTTCTTTAGAAGAAAATGGTGTTGATTTTCTTACTCAAGTATTTGAAAAATATTGTCAATTTGAGCATAAAAGTTATAGCGCTAATTGGAAATGTAAGGGCGATTTGAGTAAAGTACGAGAGGGTAAAATAGTTAAATTAAAATTGAGTGACAATCGTAATAGCACAGCAGAGTGGAAGCCTGGCGTTAATTCTAAAAATGATAATGTACTGAATAAAACGTGTTCCAACGAAAGAGAATATGGTAAGTTAGCGGTTATATTGGCATCAGAGAGAAATCTTAATGATATCACATCAGAGAAGAATCTTAATAATTTATCTAAAGGTGGTGATTTAGATGCAAATACTGAATTTATACAAGTGGTTGATAGTAAAAATAAAAAATATTATTTTCACAATTTAGGCAATAATAGATATCGTAGGTTGGCTATAAATGATAAGTATGCTCACCTGGATGATGAGAAAATGGCAGAAAAATTAAATGAGTTGCCTATTAAAGATATTTTTGAGAATTATAGTCCCAATGAAAAACTAGCAAGTCTGATAAAAAAATATGTTGAATTTACTGAGCAAGCTATCGCAATTTTATCAGCATCTAGAAGCTGTAACGCAGATCTTATTGCAACTCTTAGACTTAACTTATCTAAGGTTAATGCCCTAAGAGATGATTTAATAGCTGTGAAATTATCTAAAGTAGCCAATGTTATTCCATTCGTTTATGAGTCTAAGGATGTATCTATCAATCCGGCTCCTGACAAATCCCGGATTGTGGCAGGCAATAAAAATGGTTTAGTAGAAAAAAATCCCTATCAAGAAATGGAATTTTGTATTTCAGCTATTCCTGGGTTAGCTGAATGTAGTGATATTATTGCAGATCCTGGAGGTATATATAGACATGCAGGAGCAACAAAAGAAACGCGTAGCCAATTGCCCGCTATGATTACTTTGGGTGAACAATTACCAGCTCGAGCAGATCAATCACTATTGTTTATAAAAAATGCTATTGAAAGTTATTTAGGATGGGGAGAAAGCGAATGTACCCGAACACTTAGTTATGAAAAGGGATGGGTGTTTGAAGGTGATGAGAATAGTTTATTTGTGTATGGGGATAGTATTAAAAAAACTGATAATAATGGTCAATCTATAAATAAAGAAATTGTAGATATTGTTTGTGCAACTCATCTGGGTAAAGATGGTAATATTCAAAAGCTGCAACAAGGATTTAAAGATGCATATGATAAAAAAACGGTGAGTAATGGTATTTTATTAAATTCATATATAGGAGAAGTAACATATAGTGGTGAAGAGATTATTAAAAATGATTATAACTATGGCTTAAAATATACGGGGGAGGCAGTTGAATTTGATTGTTTTGGTCAGACTCGTTTAAATGGGGCAGCTATACAGAAAAATGGTCAAGCCATTGAGATCGAGATACCAATTGGTGGAATAGTTAGTATTGAAATTGATGGTGTATTAACCTTCTTAGAACGTATTCAAGATAGTAGTAGTATGCAAACGCATAAAAAAATTAAAGAGCTTAGCCATAATACTCAAAAGTATAGAAAAATTATACCTAATAGTAAATTTACCCAATTTAGTGCTGAACAAATTGGTGAGGAATTAAAATATAATGTTAAAAGATCTGTGTTTAGTAACTGTGATCGAGATAACAATCTATGGCTTAATATGGATAATATAAAAAAGGACGGTAAACCTATTATTGTTCCACCGGGACATAAAATAGCAATTGAACTTGCTACAAATCGTCGGTTATATTTACAAGCTACGGGAGAAAAAAAGATTGATGATAACTGTAAAGAGAAATATAAAGTTTTGGAATTAGATGAAACTCTGCCGCCGATAAGTCATTCAGAGTTATCTGAAATGTCTAAGTATACTATTAATTTATTTGCTAAAAGTTCAAGTGGTAATTCAACGAATAAAAATTATGTTAACCGTGAGCTATGCGAAAATATCTTACAAGATAAATATCCGGCACAATTTAAGAAAGAAGCCTTTAAAGAACTTCGAAATAAGGTAAGGTATAGAGGTAAATTACGATATGAAGATCAGAGCGGTATTGTGAATGTTGCTGATATTATTCCTGGTACTACATGTGAATTACCATCTCAAAGCATTTTCCATAATTATAGTATTTTCCAGATTAGAAGTTTTCACAAGCAAAAATTAAAAGAATTAAACATATCCCTGGGAAAAGACGAGGAAAAAGTTAATAAAGATGAACTTAGAAAGCGTATCGAAAGATATGAGGATTTTGATTTAGATAGTTTTAATAAGTTATCTGATACTGTTACAATTGCTGAAGTATTAGATTCTCTGAAAAAACCTTCTGATGATGAAATGCATAAAGCTTCTATAATAAAACGTCCTGCTGGGGATATACCTAAAGGGCATATAATTCATATTCAGATAAATGACACGTGGTATTATTTAGAATGTTTGAGTTATGCACAGGATGGAAAACAAAGTTTCAAAGTGCTTAGACGCAAAACGGAAAATGAGTTATCCCCAGAAGTTCAGCAAAAATTAATAAAAGAGCATAACCAAGAGATAAATTTTAGCCAATCATTAGAGTATAGTGCAGGAACAGATTTGTTTGAACATAGTACACAAGCAGCGTATGTTGATCTTGATGCTGTTTTAAGTATCATGGGAAGCTACGGTAGTGAGAAAGCTTATTTTCAGCATTTGAATAGTATATACATAAGAGTTATGTTAAAACCAGGAATAAATGAGCAAGATATCGAAGGTAAAATAAAAAATGGTGAGTATAGTGATGTATTCTATATGCCATGGCAAAATCACAATGTTGGTGGTGGGCTAGAATGGGGTTATGCAAAAGAATTGGAGCAAGAATTGATAGGGCTTCATGAGGATAGAAAATTAATATATGCTAGTACAATGCCTACCGTATTTAAGATTGCGGATGGAGTAACATTAACACGCGAAGAAATGAAAAAAATGGAGCGCTATAATTCATTAAGTATAATATTGGATAAAATTACCAAAGCTACCATTTCAGGTGAAGCAGCCGCGGAAAGTTTAAAGGTGATGAATTTGCAAGCAAAAATTCTAATGTTTAGGTATGATTATGAAGATAAATTACAAGAGAACCAAGAAATACCTGATTTACATAAAAAAGTATATACTGCGTTTAGTGAATTAAAATTGCCTGATACTCAATTTATACCAGTGGGGCTAGAGAAGAGCAGAATAGTGGTAGGATGAGGTGTAATAGTATATAAATGAAATTGTGGCTAACTCTTCTTTAGTTTTACCCATATTTCTAAAGCAATTAAGGTCCCCACTACGCCGATTATATTATTGATTATTTTAAGATGCAGGTAAAATTTGCTATCTAGCTTTAAAATAATATACATCGCGGATAGAGAAATTATTAGAAAAACTATACTCAGGATTTGGGTTAGATAAGTTTTGGATATGCTAAATTCAAAGATGAATATAAGTCCTAAAATTAGGGTAATCCATGCAATTATAGCGGCAGTTCGAATATCTATTGCAAGGTATTGAATCATAATTATAGAAACACCCCAGCCGATTAATGAGCCAACTGCACAGCTAATCATGGAGCGCTTGCTGCCATCATCATCATCTCTCATTAAGCAGCTAACTGCAACTACTGCTGCCCAATTGGGCTTTAAATCATTAGTGACCATACTTACACAAATAATATACAGTATACCGGCACTAAGAGAACCACGTATAGCTAGTTTTACTGGAATATTATTTTGATAATTAAACCAATTAATCTGCCGGAGTTTATCAAAATTTAAAATAAAAGCTTCTTTCATATATTCTACATTAGAAGGAAAGAGTTTAAAACATGCATAAACTACTATTTGGGTTTCGATATAAGCAAGCATAGTTGCAGCAATTTTATGGCTAAATGGGAATTCAATAAATGAGGTGGCAATCATTAAAGCTTGAATATATGTCCATAGAGTTACGCTTTGCCCAAAACCATTATCTTTAAGAATAAAAAATATATAGGTAAATACGAAAATTAAGCAAAAATAAGTAAAATGAAAATCATTTAGCAGCGCGTATAAAAAATAATAGATAGCAATTATAACCAGATGATTGAGTAAATTTATATCATAGAATTTGCTTGTTGGCTGACTGCGAATTATCCCAATAAAGGTTATGCAGGCAATACTCACCCATAAAAAGAAGAAATTATTAGTATATGCATAACAGATGCAGTTAATAGCTAAACAAACGATTTGGGCTATTACATTTGCTCTATATTCATGCTTGAGCTTGAGTGTGATTTTAGTGATCCTTTAATTAGGTTTTATGGATACCTGCCGTCGCAAGTATGACAAATTAATTGCTTTTTAAATAGGATAATATTATAACACATATTGGAAAAGATGATATACTCATTGTCTTTAGAAACTATATTTTACAACCCTAAAGGGAAGGAGAGTGGTATGGAAATGAAAGCACAGCATGTAACTGGTAATCAATTTACCCGTTATTCTACAGTTTCAGTAACCATTAAAGGTATTGAGTACAAAAATAATATAGTGGTAACTAATGATAAAGTACTTGATTTTGTCCCGATAGAGATAAGCCAAATTACAGTTACAGATTTAAAATCAGTTATCGATTTTACTCCAGATCTAATTATTTTTGGTACCGGCGATAAAATTATTTACCCTAACTTAAATTTAGTGCATACGCTACAGCAAATGGGCATTGGTGTTGAAGTAATGCCCATCCAAGCGCTATGCCGTACTTTTAATTTTCTCGTGAGTGAAGATCGCCAGGTTGCCGCTATTTTATTATTTACTACTTAGAGTATAATTCCGAATAAAGTCTATTAACAGCATAAATGGTCTGCCAGTTGCACCACCATTAGTTTTTCCATTGTATGCTCCTGATATATGAGCGGTACCTGCAATATCCAAATGTGCCCATTTATAGTTCACAAAATTGGCTAAAAATTTGGCAGCAACTACGCTTCCAGCAACATTACCTAGACTACTAATATTCGATAAATCAGCAATACTGTTTTTTAAACCTTTTTCATATTCATCAAATAAAGGCATTTCCCATACTTTATCATTAGTTTTTTTAGCTGAATTTTTAATTGTGCTGCATAAAGTTTCATCATTACAATATAAACCACTAGCAACTGATCCTAGAGCAATAATGCAAGCTCCAGTTAGTGTGGCTAAGTCAATTACTAGTTTAGGATTAAATCGCTCAACATAAGTTAATACGTCAGCTAAAATTAAACGTCCTTCAGCATCAGTATTCAAAATTTCAACAGTTTTGCCGGATAATGTGGTTACAATATCGCCTGGTTTAGTAGCGCTACCTGATGGCATATTTTCAGTGCATGCGGCTGCAATTACTAAGTTAAGGGGTAGATTTAATTCAACAACAGTCCTAAATATACCTAATATGGTTGCGGCTCCTAACATATCGTATTTCATTTCATCCATTTTAGCACTCGGTTTAAGCGAAATGCCGCCACTATCAAACGTAACTCCTTTGCCGACTAAAACTATGGGTTTATCTTTGGGTTTGCTTCCTGTATAACTTAGCGTTATAAACTTAGGTTCTTCTACAGTACCATGAGAAACAGATAAAAAAGAGTTCATCCCCAAGTCTTTTAATTCCTTTTTGCCTAATATATTTATTTGAACTTTTTTAGATAATTTGGCTATATTTTCAGCAGTTTTAGCCAAATAGCTAGGCGTTGCGATATTGGCTGGAAGATTCCCCAGGTCTTTAATTAAATAAATGCCATTGAGTAAGATAATCGCACTTTCAAGCGTTTGTTTAGCTGGATCTGCACTTACAAAGTTAATTTTTTTAATAGATAAGGAATCACGATTGCTCTTAAACTGATCAAAATAATATAGCCCATTAATTAAGTGAAAAATATTTTGTTCAGTATAATATTCTACGTCAAAGTTTAAAAGTTTTGCTAATTGTGGCTCTAATATTATATCTAAATCTACAACTTTTTTGCTATGGGATAACCATTTAGCTAATGCTGTTAAACTCCTATGGTATTTATCTAAGTCAAATTTATTTTTTTCACCTAAACTAATAATAATATTAGTTTTATCGCTGTATATTCTAGTGATACTACCAGTCTCAGTTAAATCATCAATTGAGCTTAGCTCTTTTCCGGTTACATAGAGTTTTCCATTATTTAAAAACTCTTCATTAAAACTAAATATGACACGATTTGTAGCTACTTCTTTAGTTTGTAAGGTTAATTCCAGAGTGGTTTTTTGGATTTTAAATTTCATAGATACAAGTTGCTCCGTTAAAATATGATAAAATGCGGTTAGAGTGGGTAATTTTATCAGTTATTTTCTATGTTAGTTAAAAAAGTTTTTTATCGTGAATTGGTAAGCAATGCCAGTAAAATATTTACTGTTTTAGTTTTTATTCTCCCGGTTACCGAATTATTTAAATTATTAGATCAGGCAGCTTCAGGCAATATTCCTACAGTTACATTGTTAACAATGATGATTTATGGTACGATTGCCAGTTTTCCAATGATTTTAACCATTGCTTGTTTTTTAACCATAGTAATTACAATTAACCGATATTGTAAAGATCATGAATTTGCTATTTGGCTAGCTTCTGGATTGTCTCCCTTTTATTGGTTGCGTCAAGTAGCAATATTTAGTTTTCCCATGGCATTAATTTGTGCAATCAGTTCAATGTATGTAACTCCATGGGCAACTAATAAATCACAAAATTATGCCGAATTTTTATCTAAACAACAAACTAATATGATAATTTCTCCTGGAATCTTTAAAGAAGATGGTGGTGGAGTATTTTATTTAGAGCATTATTCATTAAACCCCGGAATTGCAGAGAAAATATTTATTCAATATACAGAAAATAATGAAAGTCCCGCAACATATAATATTACGGCAGAAAATGGTAGAATTGATAATGATAATGGTATTTTTGGGATAACCCTTATTAATGGTAATCGGTACGATTTAATTGGCGGTAAAGATACGCGTATGGTACTACATTTTGATGAGTTTAAAGCTAGTGTGAAGCAACAGTACACTCCGTTAGAGAAGGCGCATATAGAGATAC
>JAGOUD010000039.1 GCA_018061465.1 Burkholderiales bacterium | reverse complement strand
TACTCATCATCTTTTACAATGCTTGTTACCTTTTAAAAGTTTTATTTCATTATTTAATCCGGTAATAATATACAATTGCTAATCCAATATTAATTATAGCAGTAATAAAAAGTATTGTCCAACTACTTACTGTTACTTGCAAAAGAGTACAAACACCGCTGGCAATAGTGATGTAAATTGCGCTAACTACTGATATAATAGACATTACTTGTGATCTATTATTGTTGTGTGCTAAAACTTGTGCTTCAGTATAACAGGTCAATGAATATGCACCTAAAGCAATTGCTTTGATTAAGATAAGACTAAAAAGTATTGCTCCAGGAACAGAGAAAATAAATTGCCGGCAGGTATTTTTAGCTAGATAAATATCAGGATGCAATAACAACATTACTATTGTAGCTAAGGAGGCAGCAATAGCGCTAATAACAACTACTTTTCTTTGAATAACCCCTCGTGAAAGTTTGGCGCACAGAATTGAACCAATTCCTATACCAAAAGTTCCAATACCTAATATAATGCCAAAAATGTGTCCATCAACCCCCAGATAATTAGCCGCAAATAATGACATTTGTGTAGTATTAATTGAACAAAAAGCCCAAAACCATCCGGTAGCATTCATATTTAAAAATATGGAGGGAATTTGTCCAACTTGTTTAAACATATACCAAAAATCTTTAAATGGATTCAAATAAAATTTGGTGGGTAAACTAATGTGGGATGATTTAGTAATCGGTTTTAAAATAAATCCGGCGCCTACACAAATTAAGCTATTAATTAAAATTACTATAGCAAAAAGAAACATTTTGTGGCTGGTGATTGTAAAACTGCCAAATATTTGTCCAGTTAAGGATGCTGCAAACCATGCAAATTCAATACAACCGGTTGCAATACTAATTTGTTTGGTGGTAGTGAAATATTCAGTGAGTATGGAAAACCGTACGGAGCATAAAACTGTTTGTTGAAACCCAATAGCTAATAAGACCAATAACAATGGTATCATGAGTTGCTTATAAATGCATAGGGCAACAATTAGCGCCATGGCAATTTGGTACCAGGTTAAACTACGTAGTATGAGGACTTTATTATACTTATCTGCAAACTTTCCACTATAGGAAGAGAGAAATAATGTTGGCACGATAGCAAAAACATTCACGATATTAACTAGCGGCGCTTGAGGCAGTCCAGCTATATCTATAACTGAAAAAGCAATAAAGATTATTATAATGCTTCGTACTGCACTTTCACTAAAACCAGATAAAAATTGAATTATGATTACTGGAATTGCTGAAATAATGTTAGCATTTTCTTGTTTCATTTCAGCTCCTTTACTATATTTTAAATTATAAAGTTATACGGGGATTTAACGATTATAGCACTTATAATGAGTAAAATGTTGAATGTTTTTTGTTTGCATTGCTAGATAAGTAGTTGTGGTACAATTACGCCCATCAGCAATTGACAACTTTTATAAAAAATAAGGTTTAGTTATTATTGCAATTTATCGCTCATAGCATGAAAGAAATAATAGAATGAGTAAAAAAGCAGAATTTAAAAAAAATATGTCAACTTTTTCTTTAATGATGACCGGAATAACTTCTATTGTTGGGTCGGGATGGTTGTTGGCGACTCAGAAAATTAGCGTTGTAGCAGGGCCAGCAGGAATTATTGCTTGGGCAATTGGAATGTTTGTTGCCATATTAATTGCTTTTTTCTGTATTGAGATTGGTACAGTTAATCCGTCGGCGGGGGGGGTTGGGTTTTATTCTGGAATAACCCATGGCAGGTTTAGCGGGTTTTTAACGCAATGGGTTAATTGGTTAAGTATTTTAGCCGTGCCTGCTGTTGAAGCGCAAGCAATTGTACAATACTTAAGTGAGAAGAGTTCATTTAATCAGTGGTATGATATGCATGAACATATTTTAACCCCATCAGGCGTAGCTTTTGCTATAGTATTTATGATATTATTCATGGGAGTTAATTATTGGGGGTCCAGATTATTTACCCGGTTTAATAATGTGCTTACAGTAATTAAAATTGTTATTCCTATCCTAACCATTATCTGTTTATTGTATTCTGGTTTTGATACCAGGAATTTTGGGCGTACTGTAACTGAGTTTGCCCCCTATGGGTGGAGCGCTATTGGTAGTGCTGTAATTAGTTGTGGCGTAGTTATGTCTTTTAACGGCTTTCAGCTGCCGCTGAACTTTTCTGAAGAAATTAAATCACCTAAACGCCAATTACCCATAGCAATTATTGGGAGTATCATATTTACTTTTATTTTATATGTTGGTCTGCAAATTGTATTTGTATGTGCGGTATCTCCTGAACACCTACAAAATGGCTGGCATGGCGTTAATTATCGTTCACCATATGTGGAATTACTATTGGCTGCTAATTTTCAAATATTAGCTTGGGGCGTTATGAGCACTTCGGCAATTGCTCCGGCTGCTTGCGGGGCGGCATTTGTTGCCTCTGCTTCGCGTATGCTCTATGCATTGTCTAGAGCCAAAATGCTACCACAGATTCTAAGTAAATTAGATAAAAAATATCATAGTCCGCGTCCTGCTATTTTAGTGAATTTTGTTTTAGGCAGTGCCTTCCTTTTTGTGTTTAAAGGGTGGACCCAGTTAGTTGCGGTAATATCCGTATTACATATTTTTTCTTATTTGTCGATGCCGGTGGTAGTGGTTGCATATCGGCGCCAGCAAGCTGAACAGTTAGAGAAAATTGATAATTTTCGCCTGCCGTTTGCCCCATTTTTTGCAATTTTAGTTATATTTGTTTTGGCATTATTATTATTTTTTGCTGCTTGGCCAAGTATTGGACATATGGCGATGTTGGTATTGCCTGGACTTCTGTTCTTCTTTTATTATGAGTATAAAAATGGAATTTCTTCTAATCTTTGGTCTATGCTAAAGAGTGGCTCGTGGATGTTATATTTTTTACTTGGAATTAGTATAATTTGTTATTTAGGCAATAATAAAAACCATACTGAAAATTTGATTGGTTTTTCAACTAGTATAGTATTGCTGGCATTTTTGGCTATTACAAGTTTTATTTACGGTGTTTTTTCGTCAGCTAAATTGGAAGATAGAACTCAGAAGGTAGAGTAAGATGCATTTGGATGCTGCAATAATTGAAAAAATAAAAAATAATCTTTATAACCATAAAGTTTTGGTGGTAGGGGATGTTATGCTTGACCGTTATTGGTTTGGTGAGGTAAAACGTATTTCACCTGAAGCGCCGGTACCTATTGCTAAAATTAGCCGAACTGAAAATCGCCCAGGCGGTGCTGCGAATGTAGCACGTAATATTGCGAGTATGGGGGGCGGGGTGACTTTATTATCTGTAGTAGGGAATGATTCGGCAGCAGAGGATTTACAAGAAGCGCTTAGCGACTATCCGGTACATACTATTTTTAAGGTAGATGCCAGCATTAGTACTATAGTTAAATTAAGAGTTTTAGCGAAAAATCAGCAATTAATTCGAGTTGATTTTGAAGAAAAACCTTCTCATGAGATTTTGTTAGATGTTTTGGGGACGTATGAAGAGATTATTCAGGATTACGATTTAGTAATTCTTTCTGATTATGGCAAGGGTGGTTTATACCATACCACTAAAATGATAGAAATTGCTAGAAGGTATGGTAAGCCTATTGTAGTTGACCCTAAAGGTAATGATTATGTTAAATATACTGGGGCTACAATTATAACCCCTAACCGGCAGGAGTTTCAGGATGCGGTTGGAACTTGGGATAATGAAGATGAGTTGCTTATTAAAGCTAAACAGTTAAAAGGTCAGTTGCAGTTGGACTATCTTTTAATAACTAGAAGTGAAGAAGGTATGACATTATTAAATCGGCCAAATGAGGTATTATCGTATCCGACTATAGCTCAGGAAGTATATGATGTATCGGGTGCTGGAGATACAGTAATTGCAGCTTTAGGATTAATGTTAGCTAATAGTATTGGAATTGAAGATGCGGCATTAATTGCTAATATTGCCGCTGGTATTGTGGTTGGCAAAGTTGGTACAGCAACACTTAGTAAAGATGAGTTATTATCTGGGCTACAACGATTGCGACTCTGATTTACAACACCGTTATTGCTTTATGAGTGTAGATATTTTACTGCCAGCATATGGAGTAAGAACAAGGCGTAAATTAGACCAAGCAACCGGAATGTACATTAGTACATGAGGATTGCGACTCTGATTTACAACACCGTTATTGCTTCATATGCTGAGCAGTAAATAGGGTTTTATATATGAAATAAACTACTATATCCATAATCGGCAACCAAATAATTAACCCAATTCCAAATGGAATAATTGCTAAAATAGTAAAAAATATTACTAGCAAAGAGTAAATAAGTAGGGTTATTATATTAAAGCCGCAGGCTTTTATGCTTAACCACATTGCTTGTAGAGGAGTAATATCTTCGTTGTATAAGCATATTAGTGGGGATAGCCATAAGGACATTTGCAATATTATCATTGGGATTAGATAAGCTAAACTTATAGGGTTAATTTGTATAGCAAGGGGGTTAGAGGTTGCATCACCAAGATGGTCATGCATTATATATTGCAGAGTAAATAACAAGGTAGTAGCACATAAATTTATTAATCCGAGATAGAGTACCTTTTTATTAGCAAAAAAGTTTTCAAAGGTATTACTCATTAATACTGGGTGCCTTTTTTCTATTTTTAGGGTAAGTTGAGCAAACTGAGCTGTAAATAGCGGAGCTAGAAATGCCCCCAACCCAGGAATTAATCCGATCAAAATATTTATAAGACCAAGAACAA
The DNA here is from genome assembly GCA_018061465.1 of Burkholderiales bacterium. GTDB lineage: Bacteria > Pseudomonadota > Gammaproteobacteria > Burkholderiales > UBA11063 > Aquella. The sequence goes on along the minus strand of JAGOUD010000039.1, from coordinate 8,932 downwards.
TAAATTGTATGGGTTTTTCGCGAAATATACTAAAACTTGATTTAAGCCATTCCGCACTAGCTTTTATTTCTACATTACGATTAATTACTAACATAAGTTCACTCTACCTAATAACGATTGTAACTATCAATTATAGCATATGCTTTACCAGATTATAATCTAGTTTTGGTATTTCCTCCTATTCTCATGTATTAAAATCGCATATGCAGTCATTGCGAGAATGCATAGCCTCGCAATGACGCCTACAAACTTTAAATTTATCGATGCCGTCTGGATTGGCTATGAGGTTTTTTATTGGAACTTGTGGGCTGTGTAGTGCTAGCAATACTTTTGGTTATAGATAATTTATAACATAATTCAATCATATTATCTAAATTTTTATTTAGCATATCTACTTTCTTTACTGTCTTTTCTGATTTAGTAAGCTTAAGTAAGGCTATGAAAATATTACCAAATTCTTTTTTTAAAGAGTCTGAATGTTGAGTAAATGTTCCAGGGTTTAACTTAATTAATAATTGTCTTTTGCTACCATCACTACCGAGAGTTTTTATTTCATAAATTTTGGACTCAATCTTGTATGGTTTAGACCCAATAAAGCCCGTATGCTCAAATTTTTTAGCATTTTTCAACGGTTTTATACCTTCGCGACCGGACCCCCTGGTCATTCTAAGAAGTGGTAGCTCCTTTGGATAGTTATTGTTATCATTAGGTTCGTAGGTAACAGACTCGAAGAATTCATGTGGTATGACCACCATTCCATTAGGTTCTTCTCTATCCCCAATTGTTAAAGGTATTGCACATGCAATTCGGCGTAATTCTATCAATGCCACTGGATCAGATGATTTAGGCGGAATTTCTTCTTGCCATATTTTGCTTATAGGTATATCATATTTATATGGAATATAACTATAGTCTCCGCCGGCTGGGTACTCAGTGTCAGGATTCTCTTGTTCATTTGAGCTTAGTAGCGATTCTACAATGGGATTCTCTTGTTCATTAGAGCTTGGCAGCGGCTCTACACTAGTAGTATGGCCTAATTCTTCTGCTAACTGGTTAATTCCTTCTACAACTTGAGTGGTTGGTGATTCTATTTCTTTCGCTAAATCTTCAGCTGTACAGGTCAATTTAGGTAGTTCTAGTGCAATTTTTTCTTGCAAAGAATCAGCATAACGTAAAAGTTTTTCATCTATACCTGTGTATTTAAGTTGAGATAAATAATGCAAGGCCATATTGCAGTCTTTATTATCCAAATATGATTTTGCTGTAAGAATATTCAATTCATTAAATTCATTGTAAATGTCTGATGGTAATACAGATACTATATCATCATCTATTATTGCATATTCTTTAATTTTTATATGGTCAGGGATGAGTAGACATGTTCCGATCTGCAAACGCTTAATCATGATTTCTGTTTTTACTATATCAGGGGTGAGTTTTTTATTTTTAATATTATTAATTTCATTGCTTGCTTTATTCAAAACTGCTAATGCATTTTCTGATTCATCTAAATTGTAATACATACAAGCAAAAGAATGCCAAATATTTATTAAGGTTAACCAATGGGTTATATTTTTATCTGGTAACACAGTTAAGATGTGTTCAGATTTAGTTAAATAGGCTCCGGCACTTTCATATTCCCCAGTTCTAAGGTGAGTTATAGCTATTAAATGATAAGCCTCAGCTAATAAAATATTTTGTTCTCGAGTAAACTCTCCTGCTGCTGATTGCTTCAATAAATTATCCACTTTCTTTAAAAGATACTCTCTGGCTTTAGAAAAATCATTTTTATGGTAATGAATTTCAGCTAATGAGCTTAATAATGCATTATATTTATCAAAACTGTTTTCTCTGCCATGCAATTTATTTGTGGCACGATTTAAATTAGTAAGAGATTCATCATATTTATTATCTTTTAAATATAATGACCCTAGCTTAAATAATGCCTGAACTAACTCTATGGAATCACTATTATGACCATTCATTATATAAATGAATTTTTCTAAATATATTATAGATTGTTTTCTATCTTTTTTCTCATCATAAATTTTTGATAGTAGGTGTATTGCACAAAGGTATATATCTGTTTGTTGCGATTGCTTGGACCTATCCATAGCCTTTTTTAAATAATTCTCAGCTTTATTGAAGTTCTTTAGTTTTATATGGAGTTCCCCTAAAATAAGTAAAGCTAGCGCAGAATGTTTTTTAGGAGTTTTAGTTTCAGGAGTTTTAGTATAACTATCTAGCCAAGAAATAATATCGTTATCAGTAATCTCAGGAGCATCTGATGAATCAGCAACGGTTATTAAGTTGGCATTTTTATCACGCCTTTGCTGGTATATAATGAGATAAGTATTAGTTATATTATCTTGAACCGGATCGTGTGTGGTATTAGCTATATCTTTATATTTAGTAATTAGCTGTCTTATAACTTTTTTCTTTTGTTGATCCTTATAAGTTTGGTTGATGAATAAAACCTCATTATGGGCAGTGAGAATTTTATGGGCCTGTAAGTATAACATTAACGCACTGTGGTGTTTGCCCTTCTCTCCTTCTCGGAGACCAGTCTCATTTAAAAAGTTAGCAAAGGTAGTAGCTTTATTATGACCAATATCAACAAGTTCCTCATCACCTGATGACAAATATACCTTATATAATTTAATTAAAAGATCTATGGTGTTACTATAATTTACCACATTATTAGATTTGAATGAGAATAATTTGCGTTGCAAGCACATGTCAATTTTATTTAAAGTTTTAATGGTAACCTTAATAGACGAATCTGTTGCAACTAAGTTTTGCATTTTTATAGGTGACAATTTTTCTATAATTGTATTAAGACTGTTATTATCATTTTCAAGAGCTGCTTCAAAAAATGATAATGCAGCCACTGAAAAATTGTGGTTCAGTAAGGCCACACCTGCGTTTAAATTAATTTCTGAACGTTTTTCTGGGGTGATGCCTGGTATGTCATTGAGTTGATTAATGAGGCTCTTTAATGCATTCACTTCCTAATTATGGGAATTTATCCTAATTTTATTTATTCTGCTTTCTATATTGATAATTAGTTCGTTATTGTCGGTGTTAGTTCCGCAAGCAGTCGTCCGAGCTAAGGTTGAAGCAGACGTAGCGGCGGATGGTTGTTTGGCGGCCACAAGAGTAGTGGTCTTAGATAGGGGGGTGGAAGGTGGTTTGGAAGCAACATTCATAAACTATGATACCTTTTAACAAGAAAATTTAATAGAGGCGATATTCTAAATATATTCCAGCTACAAAACCATACTTTTTTAGGTAGGATAATTTGCAAAGTAATAAATTGTAATTTGAGGTTACGTTTGCTGATGGTTTTGTGTTAAAATCCCCTATAAAAATTTATGTAGGTAAATAAACTAAAAGTTTTTATGCAAATATACGTATCGTCTTGGTAAACGCTATGTTGTAATGTTTTATATAAATTTATGAAAAGCTTAAAAAATTATAGGTATGAGTTTAATTTTCAATTATAAATGGTATGTTTATGCACAATAATTTAGTCACTATTGAAAATGTGACTTTTGGCTATGATGAAGGTCATCCAATTTTAAATGATATTAGCCTAACCATCCCTCAAGGTTTAATGGTTGCAATAATGGGCGGGAGCGGTTGTGGTAAGACTACTTTGCTGCGTCTTATTTCGGGGCAGCTTAAACCGCAAACTGGTAGGGTTAGGGTATTTGATCAAGATATTACCAGCTTATCGGATCGAAATATTCTTAAACTTAGAACTAAAATGGGGATGTTATTCCAATTTGGAGCGCTGTTTACTGATATGTCAGTATACGAAAATGTAGCATTTAGTTTAAAAGAGCATACTGATTTGCCCGAGACATTAATCAAAAAAATTGTTGCGATGAAATTGCAGGCAGTGGGATTATTTGGTACTCAAGAAATGATGCCCCAGGAATTATCTGGGGGGATGGCGCGCCGCATAGCATTAGCTCGTTCTTTAGCGCTTGATCCAGAATTAATGATGTATGATGAACCATTTACTGGTCTTGACCCGATTTCCCTTAATGTATCAGCCATGTTAATTCATAAGCTAAACGGCGCCCTTGGGCAAACCTCTATTTTAGTTACTCATGATATAGAATCATCTTTAAAAATAGCTGATTATATTTATTTTATGGCGAATGGTAAAATTATTGCCCAAGGTACTCCTTTAGAAGTGAAGAATACTACTAATCCAGCGGTACGTCAATTTATAGAAGGTAGTGTGAATGGACCTTTTAGTTTTGAGTATCCAACGAAAATAAATTATGCAGAATATCTAGAGGCATTATAAAATGCAAAAGACTATTATGGTGATTGCTGCTATTGGTAAGCCGTTGACTAATTTAATTTTACATTTAGGTGGAATTTCGACATTATTAATCTCAATAATTTTCAACTTATTTTATCCTGTTAAAAAATTTGGTTTAATAATTAAAGAAATATATTTTTCTGGGGTCAGATCTATTATAATTATTGCAGTATCTGGCTGGTTTGTTGGTATGGTACTTGGTTTGCAAGGTTATAATACCTTAGAGCGCTTTGGTTCGGTTGCAATGCTTGGGTCAGTTGTTGCATTATCTCTTCTTCGCGAGTTAGGTCCAGTATTAACTGCAATTTTATTTGCAGCACGCGCCGGTTCTGGAATGACTGCTGAAATAGGTTTGATGAAAGCTACGGAACAATTAGAGGCTATGAATATGATGGCGGTATCACCGACGAAACGGATTATTGCGCCAAAATTTATTGGGGGTATTGTAGCGGTCCCATTGTTAGCTGCACTTTTTAATACAGCCGGAGTTCTGGGTGGATATTTTGTGGGTGTGGTTTTATTAAATTTAGATGAAGGAACTTTTTGGTCGCAGATGAAAGATAGTGTTGATCTTTATTATGATGTACTTAATGGTGTTACTAAAAGCTGCATTTTTGGGGCTATGGTAACTTTGATTGCGGTATATCAGGGGCTTATTGCTAAACCAACGGCAGAGGGGGTGTCTAGTGCCACTACTAAAACCGTAGTAAGTTCTGCATTGGCTGTATTAGCTCTAGATTTTATATTAACTGCATTAATGTTTTAAGGTAAATGGATGAAACGGTTAGCTATTGATTTTACAGTTGGAATTTTTGTATTAATTGGAATAGGTTGTTTAGCTTTCTTATCTCTAAAAGTAGCTAATAGTTCAAATATTGGTGGTAGTGCTAACCAAAGTTATACTTTATTTGCCAGCTTTAGTAATATTGGCTCATTAAAAGTATCTGCGCCAGTTAAAGTATCTGGTTTTGTAGTTGGGCGGGTAACCGATATTCGGTTAAATCCAACCACTTACCAAGCTGTAGTTAGTATGAATATTAATAACGAATATAAATTTTCAAGCGATACTTCAGCGCAAATTTTAACTACTGGGTTACTAGGAGAGCAATATGTTGCTCTACAATCTGGGGCTGAAACTGATTATCTAAAAAATGGGGATAGTATCAGTATAACTTCATCTGCTATGGTTTTGGAAGATTTAATTGGCAAGTTCATGACCAGTATGACGAGTAAATAAAAGAATAGGTCTAATTTTAAAAGACGATGAGTATATTTTAGGAGTAATTTATGAGTAGAGTTTGCATATCTCTAATATTTTTAAGTTTGGTATTTAGTGTTAATGCTGCTTATGCAGATGATATCGAATCTCCAGTACTTAGTGAATCTGTAGTTACAATTGCTAAAAGCGAAGTTACAGTCACTGCTGCCTCTTGTGAAGCAGATTCTCCATGCAGAGTTGTTAGTGATACCTCAAAAAAAGTATTGGATGCGGTTAATAAAGGTGTGCCTCAAAACCAAACAGTATCCTTAATTAATACTATTGCAGCACCACAATTTGAGTTTACCTTAATGACAAAATATGCTTTGGGCAATAATTGGAAATTGGCAACAGCAGAACAGCAACAGCAGCTGGTCGAATTATTTAAGCAGCTTTTAATTTATACTTATTCTACAGCTTTATCTAAATTTAAGGGTGCTCAGATAAACATTACCAGCAGTACTATAGATGGTAAAAAAGCTCAAGTAATGAGCCTGGTTGTGATGCCCAGTACCACGAGTAATAATAATCAACCCATAAAAGTGGAATATGATTTAGCCAGGCTTTCCAGCAGCAGTGGATGGAAGGCTTATGACATAAAAATTGAAAATGCTAGTTTAGTTACTACTTATCGCAATCAATTTAATGAAATAGTTCAAACTAGTAAAATAGATGGTTTAATTAAACAATTGCAAACTAAAGTAACTAGCTTGAAAGAAAAAAATAGCTAAAATGACTGAGTTTAAATTAGAAGATAGGTTATTACTTAATAATATTAATGGGTTATTAAAATTGATAACTAAGCTTATTAATAGTACTCCTGTGCTGAATATTGACCTATCTGCAGTGGTTAATGTTGATTCTGCTGGGATTGCGTTTTTATTGGAATTGAAAGCGATCGCTAAACAAAAAAAATGCCAAGTAAATTTTACGCATATACCGGACGTGGTTGATAAATTTTGTCAGTTATATAAGGTTGCCTTATAATTGAAGTATAGTAAATAAACTAATGCCTAATCGGTTCATCTTAAGAATTTGCATAGTATGCATCTTGTATATTATACCTGATATATCTTATGCTATTTATGAATCAGAAGCCATAGCTCTTGATCGGTTTGAGTCTTATAACCGTGAGGTCTATCGTATAAATGATACGCTGGATAAACACATAGTGCGTCCAGCGGCAGTTGGTTATACAACCTATGTGCCCTCTACTGTTCGTTTGGGGATTCAAAACTTTTTCAATAATTTACGCGATTTTATAACTTTAGGGAATGATATACTGCAATTGTCGGGTCAGGCAGCAATGCATAATGTTATGCGGATTGCAATTAATTCAACTTTTGGTATCGTGGGGTTAATTGATGTTTCAAGTAGTTTGGGGTTAATGCAGCATACTAATACTTTTGGGCAAACCTTAAAAACATATGGTTGGAAGCATAGCAGCTATTTTGTTATTCCGATATTAGGTCCATCTACTGTAAGGGATGCGGTGGGAATAATACCTGATACAGTGTTTAACCCAACTTGGTGGTTAATTCCGAGCCAATATGATTATATTTCAGTTGGATTATTTGTAATTAATGGTATTGATTCAAGGGCTAAATATCTTGAGTTTGATCAAATTTTAGATACTTCGATTGACCCGTATGCGACATTACGTGACACTTACTTACAAGCTCATGGGGAGAGTGTGCCGGAAAATGCCAATGGCATGAATAATGATGTTAGTATTGATAGTTTGATTGGTGATGATACATCTGATACTGCGAAATCTCATTAATTTATTTGATGAAAGAGGTTGGGGCAGACTTAGTAGCGGTGGTTGTTAGTATTTCACGAATTAGTGGGATAGTGATATTGCGCCCTTTAAGTAGAGCTGCTTCTGCTACATGTTTAATCGTTTGAATTAATACTCCAATATTTCGGGTATAATGATTAATTAAGTAATTTTGTTCAATCTCGCCTAAACTAATTCCCTCATTAGCAGTAAAAATATGGAGTGCTGTATGCAAATCTGCATCAGCTAATGCTTTTAGATGCAAATTTACTCCTGATAGAATACGGGTTTTTAGGTCATCTCTAAGGTTAGATAATTCAGATAAATTTATACTGCTGCTGGTTAGCAAGATATTATCCAGATTATTTAGTTTGATTTTGTTAAATAAATCAAATAGAGCAATTTGTTCTTCATTATGTAGTAGATCAATATCATCAATAGCTATGTAGTGATAATGATTGGCAAGTTCGGATAATCTATAGGGAATATTATTTTGCGACGTGGGAGGGTAGAGGTCAACACTACGGATAAAAATAGCTGATTTTGTTGCTTGATTTGTAGCAGCTTTAAGTAAATGAGTTTTGCCACTTGAAGTTGCTCCAATAATATGGATAAATTGGTGAGTTTCTTCTTGCAGAATGCTAACTATATGCTCGTTATTTAAGGCAATAAAATTATTAAATGAAGGAGGCGTAGTAAATAAATCTAGTAACTGTGCTTGCATTTAATTAGCTTCGTTATAATATTTAGACCTAGTATAATATAGTTTAGCATGTTTTAAAAGTACAATAGTTATTGTAGCCAGTGGCAGAGCTAATAAAACTCCAACTAATCCAAATAATTGACCAAAAATCATTAAGGCTAAGATAATCATAATAGGATTTAAACCAATTCTTCCACCTACTAAATAAGGAGTTATTAACCCGCCTTCTAGTAAATTGCCTATGCCAAATGTAATAAGAATGGCAATAATTTGATGCATACCATGAAAATTAGCTAAAGCAACCCCTTGCGAAATTAATAAGCCGCTTAAAATACCTAAATAAGGAATAAATACTAAAAGGCCGGTTATAGCGCCAATTATTGCACCTGAATTAAGTCCAATTACATGTAGAGCAATAGCATAATATAATGCCATAACTATCATAACACTAATTTGCCCCCGTAAATAAGCAGAGAGCATTATATCAATATCACGAAAAATGTGGTGCACGTTATTTACATAACTTTTAGGAATTAAACTGTCAAAAAAACGGATAAATTGATGCCAGTTAATTATAGAGTAAAATAAAATAAATGGAATTAATATAATATAAAGTAAAATTTCGATAATTATGAAGCTATTTTTAGCTAAAGGTGAAAAAATATTAACATTATTGTAGATTTTGCTAAAATTATTGAGCAATAAAGTTTTTATATTATCAAAATCTATTGCCAGATGAGTTCCATATATTAAATTGATTGTGTGTAATATTTGTCATTAAATAAATTAATTAAAGCAGGAATACTAGTAATCATGGATTTTAATTGTAAAATAATTGTGGGAATTATAAAT
>JAGOUD010000190.1 GCA_018061465.1 Burkholderiales bacterium | reverse complement strand
CAGTTTCCCCAAGGTTGGGCTAATAACTGCTAAGCCACAAGAGTCTAACTCTAAATATATAGTTGTTATGTGCGGCTTGATTATAACCACTTCAAATAAATTAGTAAAAGCAGCAATTAATTGAGCTTCTTCAATAAAAGATGGTTGAGCAACATATAAAAAATATAGTTTTACTGGCGAAGGTATGTTATTCACGATGATAAGGATGATTAGTTAAAATAGTTAACGCCCGATAAATTTGTTCTAATAAAATAACCCGAACTATGGCATGAGGAAAAGTTAAGTGAGATAATTGCATAATTAAATTCGCCGACTGTTTTAAATCTTCATCAATTCCATCAGCTCCGCCAATAATAAATACAATTGACTTATAATGCAGGGAAACCCAATCTAATTGCCCGGCAAATTTTATACTGTTTAGTTGCTTACCTCTTTCATCCAAAGCAATTACAAAACTCCCATCAGGAATGTGCGGTTTAATTTTCTGGGCTTCTTCTTTCATAATTTCGCTAGTTGGTTTATTGGGATTTTTAGCAGCTTTAATTTCAATAAGCTTACAGGAATATTTGCCAAAATTAATCCTTTTTAAATATTCTTCACATGCACTACTCACCCACAATGGCATTTTATTGGCAACATTAATTATTATTAATTTCATATTTAATCAATTAGAATCTAATATTTTTTATAATTTTAAATAGCAGCTTAGGCTCATCTAGCTACCTCTGCCTAACTTTTATTAAGGGCAATTATACATGTATACATTAAAAAGAGCTTTACTTTATCTAAACATATGCGTTATAATAGCCCAAGCTTCATACATCCCTTTAATGGAGCAGGAAACAGTAAATAATTAAGAATTGCGAGTACCTATGTCTCATGCAAGGTGTATTTTACACCATCTGTCTTGTAACCGTAACCATTACGGTGTAAATAAACCATTCAAAACTATAAGTATACAGCGTCAGCAATTTCTTAACCTATCAAAATTTAGGAGAAAATCTTGAAATCATTCGCTAGTGATAATTATTCTGGGATTGCACCAGAGATTATGCAGGCTATTGTTGATGCTAATCATGAACATCAGCCTTCATATGGTAATGATATTTATACAAAACATGCACAAGAGTTATTACAACAAACCTTTGGTAGCGATATTATTAGTTATTTTGCCTATAATGGTACTGGGGCAAATAGTGTAGCTCTTAAAGCAATTCTTCGCAGTCATCATTTGTTAATTTGTTCAGATATATCCCATATTGCCACTCAAGAAGTGGGAGCAGCTTCAAATTTAACTGGATGTTCAACATTACTTACTCCACATAAAAATGGCAAAATAATAGCAGAAGATATTAGGCAAATTTATACGCGGTCAAGCCAGTGGGGTCATCATGGGAATCTACCTAAAGTGGTGAGCATTGCTCAATCAACTGAACTAGGTACTGTTTATACAATTGAAGAATTACGCCATATTGCTGCTGTTTGCAAAGAGCATAACCTAATTTTTCATATGGATGGCTGTCGGCTATCTAATGCAGCTGCTTTTCTGGGTTGTTCTTTAGCTGCAATTACCCGCGATGTGGGGATTGATGTATTATCTTTTGGCGGGACCAAAAACGGACTAATGTTCGGTGAGGTTGTTATTTTTTTCAGACCTGAATTGGCAGAAGAGTTTTCCTACATACATAAACAGAGCCTGCAATTAAACTCAAAAATGCGTTTTATGAGCGCTCAATTTATTCCATATTTAAAAGATAAACTATGGTTTAAATATGCTAATCAAGCTAATCAAATGTGCCAAAAACTGGCAAAGGCAATAAGTAAATTAGATGAAATAAAAATTGCCTACCCGGTAGAAACCAATCAACTATTTGTACATTTACCCCAAAAAATAATTGAAGCTACTCAACCAATTTACCCATATTATATTTGGGAACCGAGTACTAATATGGCGAGGCTGGTTACCAGTTTTGATACTACTGATGATGATATTAATGGTTTTATTAGCTTAGCAACTACGTGATCTAAAAAGCAGTAAAATTAAAATAGCCAATCTAAATTAGCGCGCGGGAAAACTGGTTGATTAAATTCAATATCAACCAAATATAAACCATCGGGCATAAAAGTTGGCGGAGCAAATTTTCTATTGCGAACTTTAATTAATTCCTGAAACTGATCCAGAGTTAATTTACCATTACCTACATATATTAAAGCACCCACCATATTACGTACCATATGATATAAAAATGCATTAGCACTAAATTCAAAGCGCAATAGATTATTTTTAATAGCAAGATTAGCCCAGCTTAAATTCCGTACCGGATTTTTTGCCTGACAATTTGCGGCTCTAAAACTAGTAAAATCATGTTCACCACGTACCATATCACATGCCACCTGCATTAATTCTAGATCCAAATTAGCGTGATACCAACCAATTTTGGAATGCAAAATAGCCGGACGTACATTGCCAACTTGTAAATAATAATGATACGTTCGGCAAATAGCACTAAACCGCGCATTAAAGTCATTAGGCACAACAACCACCTGTTTAACCACAATATCATGCGGCAATAAGGCATTAACTCCCCGTACCCAGCTGTGCAATTCACGTACAATATGTGTTTTAAAATTAATTACTTGATAAGTTGCGTGTACTTTAGTATCAGTACGCCCCGCGGTAATAATCTCGATAGGAAAATTGGCAAAAATCGAGAGCGCTTTTTCTAGTTTACCTTGCAGAGTACGCACTGATGGCTGCTTTTGAAAACCATAATAATTTGCCCCATCATATTCAATTAGCATGGCTAAATTAATATCACTCATAAAGTAACCAGTTTATCTATGATGTTCGACAACAATATTTAACATTCGCCGTAGGGGTTCGGCAGCACCCCATAATAATTGATCACCCACGGTAAATAACGAGAGGTATTCTTCACCTAAACTAAGCTTACGCAATCTTCCCACAGCAATATCCAAACTACCGCTCACAGCAACCGGAGTGAGATATTTTAAAGTATCCGCTTTATTATTTGGCACTACCTTAACCCATGCATTATGCTTGGTGATTAATTGTACAATTGCCTCGATAGTTAAATTTTTATCAGTTAATTTAACTGTAAGCGCCTGTGAATGACAACGCATGCTCCCCACTCGTACGCAGACACCATCAATTTTAAGCGTATCCGGTTTTAATCCTAAAATTTTATTAGCCTCAGCTTGCGCCTTCCATTCCTCACGGGTTTGTCCATTTTCCATTAGAGAGTCAATCCAGGGCAATACATTGCCAATTAAAGGTGCACCAAATTGGTGCTGCGGCACATTCGCCCCCCTTAAAACTGTACTTACCTGCTCATCTGCAACTAAAGCATCTGCATTACCACTAATTAATGATTCGCTAATATTTGAGGATAACCACTTATTTTGTAGGAGTAATTCTTTCATATGGAAAGCTCCGGCACCGGAAGCAGCTTGGTAGGTGCTGCTATTTACCCACTCCACTAAACCCTGTTCAAGTAAGCCCCCCAGCGCCGTTAACATTAAACTAACCGTGCAATTACCCCCACTATATATTTTAATTCCATCATGCAATGCTTGTTTAATTTTCTGTTGATTGATGGGGTCTAATACTATTACTG
>JAGOUD010000191.1 GCA_018061465.1 Burkholderiales bacterium | reverse complement strand
ATTATATGGCGTCTCCACGCTACCAGGGGAGTATTACTGATCAGTATATTAATGGTAATCCGGCATATCGCCCTTCGGGAAAACCGCTAATTGACTTATCTGAATTAATCTTAATCAAAGGTATGCAGAGTCAATGGGTATATAAATTAAACCAGTATGTTACGGCAATTCCGCAATCAATTAATTATTTGGTGTTAAATGAAAGCGCTGCTGAATCGCAGCAATTACAGCAAAAAGCTCCAACTGGAAATGGATCTGTTTTGGTCAATGTAAATACTGCTTCTGCAGAAGTAATTGCGGCTAAAAGTGGGATACCGCTAACGGTTGCACAACGTATGACAACGGTTAGGGATAATACACCTTTTAAATCGCAGCAAGATATTACAACTTTCCTAACAAGTAATGGTATAATCTTGTCGCAAAATAGTTCGGCAGGTTCAACTAAAATCAATCCCTCGACTTTAGGCACGAGTTCTACTTATTTTACTATCCATGCAGTAGTTGATAAGGGTGATTATGAATTTAAGTGGGTTGCATTAGTATTTCGTGCAAACCGCAGCGGCCAATGGCCGCGAGTTTTATGGCAACATCCAGAATGAAAATTTTACGTTTGTTTATAACTGATAATTTAGAAAGTCCGGTTAATTGGGTTAGGATTGAAGATAATGATATTGTGGAAACTGGCTTAGCCACGTTTGCTGATTTAATTCTATTTGAAGAGGTTCCACTTGAAATTTATTTATCAACTAATTGTTGTAGTATTTTTAAAGCTAATGTTCATGGAGTAAGCAGTAAGCGAATTAATGAAGAATTAGTTCTTGGGCTGATTGAAGAAAACCTGGTAGATGAAATTGATGACGTAAAAGGAATAATTTTGCGGGTGGAAGATGATATAGCTTATGTGGCAGTTTTCAATCGCGCATTTTATGAAAGATTAATGCAGCAAATCCATGATTTAGATAAACCAATTCGCTTTATTCAATCTTTTGCGTTTACTACGCGGTATGATGAAGGGTCATGGACGGTGTTTTTAAGTAATAACCAACGCTTTTTACGTACTTCAAAATATGAATATTTTTTATTAGACGATAATAAGCCACTACCAAGGTTATTATTAGATATGCTAGAAAATACCCCACTCCCTAATTCATTGTTAGTTTATGCAGATCAGGAATATGAAAAAAGCCTTGCTAAAATTATTAAAGAATTTAAAATAGACTGCATAAATGTTTCTGGTGAATACGAGTATGGTGTTCCTATATGGAATTTTCATATGCAAAAAAGCACTAGTTTTAATATCAAATTAGATAATGTAAGTAAAAAAAGTTTGACGCGCTTATTGAAAAGTGTTAAATATTTAGCAATTTTTCTCATTGCTTTTTGGGTATTAGATGTAGTTATGCTCACTATTGATGGCTATCGTCTTAAGTCCCAAATAAAAACTAATTTAAAGGGGGTGGTAGAAGTGAGTGAAATTAACCGCACCCTTATCCAGACTGCGAGTGATAAAATAAAAACCCTACGTCATCAACGTGGAATTTATGATGACAAAGATGCAATCGTATTATTGACTAAGTTTTTACAAATAGTTTCATCAATTTCGCCAAATGAAATTAAGCAAGTTGAATACAATGGCGGCGATATGAAAATTGTTGTTGGGAGTAATTTTGAGGTAAGTCAGTTTGTGGGTTATAAAGATATCCTTGAAACTAAAATGGTTGCTGCAGAAATTGAGGAGTATAAAACTTATGCCAAAAACAAGAAAACGGATAGGGCAAATAATTCATTGGATGAGAATGGGCATGGAGATACTTCAACTATGATTGATGATGCGGCATGGGTAATAACATTAAAGCCGGTATTGTTTATGCTCCAATCAGGAACTAAATTATGAAATTATATTTTTATCAGCTTATTGAGAAATATAAACCGCAATTAGATAAACTCGCACAATATCTGGCTCCAGTTAAAGATTATTGGAAGCGCCAAACTCAACGTGATCAGCAAATATTACTAATTGTGGCGGCTTTAATTGGGGCAATGTTAGTCCTTTTTATTATTAGTAGTGCTATTGATTTTAAAAATGATCTTAAAACTGAGTATACGTTAATGGCGCAGCAGAGAATGGATGCACAGATAATTGCTAAACAATATAAAGAATTATCTCAAATTACACCTAATGATTTTAATAGTGTAAATAGTGAAAAAATAAAAGGGGATGCTAAACAAGTTCTAGGTGAGGGAAATACTGAAGTGATTTTTGCCGATAATATACTTACGGTAAAGAAGCAAAATGTTAAATTTGATGCCGTGGTTCAGTTTTTGGATCAGTTGCGTAAAAGTTATGGCTTGTTTCCAGATAAATTAAATATAACGCGCTCATCACAAGTGGGTTATGTGGCATTTAGTGTTAGTTTTAACAATGTGGAGCAACAATGATGAAGCGTTTTGTGGCTCGTAATCGTAAAATATTTATTATATTATGTTTTAGTCTGATTTTTATAATTACTTTAATTTATAATATACCCAGTTGGATTTTAGGTAGTATAGTTGATGGTGAGTCTAATGGACGGTTGAAACTTTACAATACCGAGGGTACTTTTTGGGATGGTAGTGGTTTATTAGTTGCCTTTGGTCCCAAACTGGAGACTTCAGCGCCCTTGATTTTGCTTAATTGGTCGATTAAGCTTGGATTTAGCAAATTAATTGATATTCAATTTAGTGTAGGAACTCATCCTATAGCAGATGTTTATATAAATAAAAATGGACTTAATCTGGATCATTTAAATATTTCTTTGTCTATTACTCAAGTTGAGCAATTATTTGATATTGTAAAAGATATGGGTATTTCGGGCAATATAAATGTATTGGCAGATCATGTACAAATAGGTAAGCAGATGATAGGTGAATTTAAAATTCATTTAGATAATATTTCTTCAGGAATTTCTCCGGTTAATCCCTTAGGAAGTTATAGTGTAGAGCTGTCTGCTGATTCGGGAAAAGTAACGGTAATGTCCAACCCTAATGCAGTATTAAATGTAGATGGTTCCGGAAGTATAAAAGCGTTAACTCTAAATGCGCGGGTTAATCCCGAGCATCAACAAGAAATGTTGCAATTTATAACCTTAATGGGGGTTCCCAAAACAGATGGTTCTTATCAATTGAAAATATTTTAATATGAGTAAGATTATTTACGGATTCCATAGTATTAATGCTTATATTGAAAGTGATTACAGCAATATTGAAATAATTTATTTAGATATTACCCGTCATGATCGTAGAGTCCAATCACTATTGGAATTAGCCCAATCATTAAATGTTGCGGTTACTAATATTACGGCTAATGAGCTCGATAAATTAACTAAAACTAAGAATAATCAAGGTGTGGCAGCGCGGGTTAAATTAACTAACCAATTTAGTTTAAAAGAAGTTTTGGCTAAGTTAGCCCATAAGACAACACCACAAGTTTTAATATTAGATGGGATAACTGATCCTCAAAATTTAGGTGCTAGAATTCGTACGGCTGAATGTTTTGGGGTTGATGCTATTATATTGCCTAAAAACAATTCAGCGAATATTAATAATGCTATTGTAGCTAAAGTATCCAGCGGAGCCATTAATAATCTTGCTATAATTAC
>JAGOUD010000189.1 GCA_018061465.1 Burkholderiales bacterium | reverse complement strand
GACACTATCGGTTATTGATTTAAGCCTGGTTGAATTCTCGCCTAAAAATTTATATAATATAATTTTGTGGGCAGTATTTAGCAGTCTATCACTAACCCGATAGGTGTTATAATCTTAATATACTCTGCAAGTATGGGAGTATTATTAAGAGGTTAACACATGTATACTCGGAGCGTCATGGTACGCTTTGAGTATACATTGTCAGCAATTTCCCCATCCTAAATTATTTTATTGGTAACTTTCAGCCCATACTAGAAAGCGATTCCAGTGGATAGCATATACCCATTAACTGCACCAAAACCATTATAATTATAGTTTTGATAAATATATTGCCCTTTAAAAGCCCATGGTACACTAAAAATTGGTTTCCATGCAATACCGGCATTAGCTTGAAAAATTGTATCGCTGCTTAAATTATTACCGCTTTGATTATTAACATCATTGGCTAGACTTAGCTGGGACGGACCATATGCGCCATCAGCAAAGAGTAATAAATGGCGATTAGCCACGAGTTCTAAACGCACCGCCAATAACTCATTGGTAACAGTTGCATTAGAGGTAGTATTTCCCATAGTACCGCCAACTTGTAATTGTTGAAGTTGAATATTGGGAATTACCTGAAACCGGTTGCCCACATTAAAGGCATAACCCACATCACCATTTAAAAAGCTTTGGCTGCCGTTTGACATATTAGTATTATATGCTGCCTCTGCATTAAAGTTAATCCATACATTACTACTAAATAACTTAGCTGCACTCAATGCTAAACCATTAGCCGTATAATCAAAGCCATCTAAGGAACCAAATATTGAGGTTGCGCCAATGCCAACAACACTGTCAATTCGCTGGAAAGTAATGGGTGCATTATCATCATCCACATAGCCGGTAGAACTATCAGCAAAGCCTAGAGCTGGGATTAACCCTACTAAACACATCATTTTTTTTAACATAAACAATACCTTTACAAATTAACATATATCTAGTTATACTATACTCATTGTCTTTCTTTGAATCCTGGACTTTGAGTATTAACGTTTAGTTCAGCTTTCAAGCACCAACAGTATACATTAGACTGGATCCGTTTATTGGTGCAATTAAATAATAAATTTATAAATTGCCCTTTATAAAATTTAGGCATTTGCCGGCAATAATAAATAAAAAATTAATTTTAGCTGCACTCATCCGTCATCAATAAAACCTTACCAATTACTTAGAGCTGATATAATCAACAGCTTAAATAATTAGTCATATAACACCCAGGATTTTAACAGAAATTATGAACCAGGTAACTATAAATTATTATAATATCTTAAATAAGATTAACCAATTAGCTAACAGTAATAATCCGCTAACCTTAATCGCGGTAAGTAAAACATTTGCTCCCAACTTAATAATTCAATTATATGAACTTGGACAAAAAGATTTTGCCGAAAATTATGCTCAAGAATTAGCTTTTAAAGCGCAGCAGTTGAATAATTTAAAGATTAATTGGCATTTTATTGGCAATATTCAAAGCAATAAAATTAAACTTATTAGTAAATATGCCAGTTGGGTACACAGCCTATCCTGCCCTAAACATGCTATTTTATTGAATACGGCGCGTATGGCTCATAGCAAAAACCCATTAAATGTTTTAATTGAAGTTAATATTAGCCATGATAAAAATAAATCTGGAGTATTTAATCTCGAAGAAATTTTAAGTTTGGCACAAGTAATTAGCGCTCACCAGCAGTTACGGTTGCGTGGATTAATGGGTATTGCAAGTTATACTAACGATAATAAGATTATTGCCCAACAGTTTGGGCAATTACACCATTTTTTTAATCAATTGAAAATCCATGGCTATGTTGTTGATACTTTATCTATGGGAATGTCTGCTGATTATCAATTAGCGATTGAAAATGGAGCAACTATGCTCCGAATTGGCAGTTTAATTTTTGGTAGCCGTGCCACCTAAAAAGAGATTTAGCAAAAAATTCATAATGCATATTATGCACCAAAGGCTAATATTTTTGTTTTTTTAATAATTGTGAAATTTAAAAAAACTATTGACATTCAGGTACTAAATGGTTTATAATTACTCATAATTAATCATTATGGGTGTTATATAATTATGAGAATCCAAATTACTATTGATGATGCTTTCGGGAATCAGATTAGATCAAAAGCTAAAGATTTAGGTTTATCAGTAAGTTCATATAGCCGATATATTCTAAAGCAGGCTTTAAAAACTCCAAAATTAAATAAACTAGATATGGCTTTAAAGGAAAAATCAGAAGAAATAACTTTTGAAGAATTTAAGTCACAAATTAAAGCATTGAAAAATGCTTAAACTCAAGCAAAAATCTTCTTTTAAAAAGGATATGAAAAAATATAAACACAATAATACAGTGTTGAATGAATTAGAATATATCACATCTTTGTTAGTTAATGAAAAGCCTATTCCGCCTAAATATAGAAACCATTCCTTAAGCGGCAATTATACTGGCATTATGGAATTACACTTGTGCCCTGATGATTTATTATTATATATTAAAATAGAACATGAAAGCATTACACTGGTAGCATTAGGTAGTCATTCAGAGCTATTTGGATAACATATTCTTTGTCTTTTAGCACCTGAAGTTTATCGCAACTTATAAAAAACTCCTTATACACTTCATACTTTTACAAAGATGGTTAAATACTTTCTCTGAACAACACTATTTTTAGAGACCGTGCCACCTAAAATGGGATTTAGCGCAACCTAAATCACTGTTATAATTCATCCTTTTTAAATACAATTTATAGAGGATTGCAATATATGAACCCATCATCAGTTATCTCATTAACTATGTCATGGCTATCACGTGATTTGGGCCGCGATATACCAACTTCACAACGGCAAAGGGCTTTGAAGGAACTAACCGAATTAATTTCAAGTTCTCAGCACATGGAGGGTGAGCCATTGGTTGACAAAGTTAAAAAAATATTCAATTTGGTAAACAGTAAAGATTTTTATTGTAATGAATATGTAATAACTGAAGTTGGGAAGTTTATTGCTTCTAAGCCTAATTTTCATCATGATGAAATGGAGCAGTTAAAAACGCAACATACGCTTTGTTTAGATTTATTTAAACTGAGTAAATTACCACATAACCAAGAATGGATTAAACAAGTTGAGAATATCGCTCTGAATATCTCAGCTTATAAAAAGCTTGAAATATTATTAAAGATCTTCCCTAACTTTATTGAAGATAATGAAAAAGAATCTACAGGCGAAGAAAAAATCCTACTAAATAAGTTCCATTTACATCTTAATTATTATAGCGCCTTGCTAAAACCATTTAAATCATTTAAAGATTATATTACCAATCATCAAATAAATAATAATACCTCTAATGAAATAGAGCAACTGATACAACCGATTATACAAGAATTAGAAAATTTAATGTATAATAATCCAGAATACTTTAATAGTAGTTTAGGTAGGGAAATTTTTGAATTTCTTGAGCATGATATAAGGCTATCTACGAAGGCTAATGAATTATTACTTCCATCAACTAAGGATAAATTATTAAAGATGCTGGGTATAATATCGTGCTGTAATTATTTATCTTTTTTTCATAAACCGTCCGACACACCTGATCCACATACTGTAG
>JAGOUD010000188.1 GCA_018061465.1 Burkholderiales bacterium | reverse complement strand
ATTTTACCGCGCTTAATTCCAGTTTCAATTGCGTTATTGGTGGCGGTGGTTATTCCTACTGTAATAGTGTATGTGTTTAACATTCCACATATAGCATTAGTGGGTATTATTCCACAGCATCTGCCCGTAATGCTAATTCATTTACCTAATTTAGGACAAATTAATGATTGGTATGGTTTAGTAATTGCAAGTGTAGCCGTTTTTTTAATTGCTTCATTAGAAACATTACTTTCATCTAATGCATTAGATAATATTACTAAGAATAACTTACATAATCCAAATCAGGAATTAATTGGACAAGGTATTGCTAATTTAGCGGTGTCTTTATTTGGTGGAATTATAGTAACTGGAGTAATTTTACGTTCATCGGTAAATATTACTGCTGGGGCTAAAACTCGCCGTGCTGGAATAATTCATTCATTAGTAATTATAGTGTTGATTTACTTATTTCCGCGATTTATTGAAATGATACCTGTTTCAGTTTTAGCTTCTATTTTAATAGTTGCTGGGCTAAAAATGGTAAATATTCGTGAAGTTATTCGTTATTGGAAAAATGATAAGACTGATTTATTGGTGTATTTTATAACTTTTGTGGCTATTATTAGTTCGGATTTGATTGATGGAATACAAGTTGGCTTAATTGTAGCATTAATTATCTCTGCTATCCGGCTGTTGGCAACTCGAAGCAATGCTAAAATATGGTCAAATAATTCAGTTATTCGTGTAAGTTTGAGCGGTAATATGTCATTTTGGTCGTTTGCAACGCTTACTCAGGTTCAAGAACAAATTTTGGATAATTCTGGTATAAAATTTGTAGTGTTTGAGTTTAATGATATTCAAGGTATAGATAATACTGGAGCCCGAGATTTATTAGAAACAGCAGCAACAATTAATTCACAGAATGTAAAAGTAATCTTTCATCGACTCTCTGAAGAGCAAAAACAAGTTTTAAACAACGTTAACGAGAATGAAACACAACCATACATTTTAACTATTACTGAAAATGATATTAAAGTGATTCTTGAAGAAGACGGCATTACTCATGAAGCAACTGATATTTTACGTCATGGAATTGCTAAATTTTCTGAGCGTTTTGCCCAGGATCATAGGTCATTAATGGAGGCTTTAGCGCAAGGACAAAAACCGCATACTCTATTAATTACATGCTCTGACAGTAGACTAGATCCTAATATGTTTTTTGCAAGTTCTCTAGGTGAGCTATTTATTGTCCGTAATGTAGGCAATGTAATTCCGGTATACAACTCTCAGAGTAAATATAGTGAAGTTGCTGCAATTGAATTTGCACTTGGTGCTTTAGAGATAAGGAATATTGTAATTTGTGCGCATACTGAATGCGGGGCAATTAAAGCGTCAATTAAAGAGTTTAGTAAAAAAGCCAATTCAGGATTAGACAATTGGCTGCAAATAATTAAAGATGGTTATAATGCAACAAACCCGCCGCCAGATGCGGATGCTGGGTGTCGGATCAATTTATTGAACCAGGTTAAACATTTAAAAACTTATCCTATAGTGAATGAATTGTTGCAAGAGCAGCAGTTGACTATTGCGGCGTGGATATATGATGTGCATTCAGCCTCAATTCTTGAATGGAGTGAGACAACTAAAGATTTTATTTCCCCTCAATCTAGTTAAAATACTCGAAGTATTTGGATTTTTTCAAAGACAAAGCGCATATTGTGGGGTGATATATTTATTATCTAGGTAGGCTATAATTGTTAATCTAATTGAGTAGATACTACTTATATTTGAAGTGTTTATAATTTTTTAGGGAAAATATTATGCAAAAGATTAAAGTGGTAAATCCGGTGGTGGAGCTAGATGGCGATGAAATGACCAGAATTATTTGGCGGTTTATCAAAGAAAAATTAATTTTGCCATATTTGGATATTGATATAAAATATTATGATTTAGGCATTGAGTCCCGGGATAAAACTGGCGATCAAATTACCATTGATGCGGCTAATGCAATTAAACAATATAATGTTGGTATAAAATGCGCCACTATTACTCCGGATGAAGCTCGGGTTAAAGAATTTAATTTGCATAAGATGTGGAAATCGCCTAATGGAACCATCCGCAATATTTTAGATGGTACGGTATTTCGTGAACCGATAGTATGCAGCAATGTTCCTCGCTTAGTGCCTAATTGGACTCATCCAATTATTATTGGCCGCCATGCACATGCAGATCAGTATAAAGCAGTTGATTTTACCACCAAAGGTGAGGGTAAATTAACTATTACGTTTACTCCAAAAAATGGGGCACCTGAAACTCATGAAGTATTTGATTATAAGGGTGATGGAGTTGCTATGGCAATGTATAATACGGATGAATCTATTCGTGGATTTGCCTATGCGTCATTTAATATGGCGTTAGCTAAAAAGTGGCCGCTTTATTTATCTACGAAAAATACTATTTTAAAGCAGTATGATGGCAGATTTAAAGATATATTTAATGAGATTTATATAGCAGAATTTAGAGATAAATTTAATGAGCTAGGGATTACCTATGAGCATCGGTTAATTGATGATATGGTAGCTTCATCCCTAAAATGGCATGGCAATTTTGTATGGGCCTGCAAAAATTATGACGGTGATGTACAGTCAGATACTGTGGCACAGGGCTTTGGTTCATTGGGTCTTATGACATCAGTATTAATCACTCCAGATGGTAAAACTATAGAAGCTGAGGCGGCACATGGAACAGTGACGCGGCACTATCGGGAGTATCAGCAAGGAAATAAGACCTCTACTAATCCAATAGCATCAATTTTTGCTTGGACTCGTGGCTTAGCGCATAGGGGTAAATTAGATAATAATCATGAATTAATTAAATTTGCCAATAGCTTAGAAGAAGTATGTATTAAAACTGTAGAATCAGGGAAAATGACTAAAGATTTAGCACTATGTGTTCATGGCAATAGAGTTCAAAAAGATCATTATTTATATACTGAGGATTTTTTAGAAGCAATTAATATTAATTTAAAATCATTATTAGCGGTATAATCTAAATGGTAAGGAGGGGGGACTTGATGTTCCTACAGGCGGATAATTGTGTCCCCGAACGTTTGGCCGCAAAATATTTAATAGCGATTTAATTAATTTTAGCGGCCTGATTCCATTTAAGATCCTTATTCATTGAAGCAAATTTTACGGTACAGAGGTAAAATATTGTGCTAAAAAATGCAGTAAATAAGGCATACGAAACTAGTGAATAATCAAACCAGCCACAGACTATGTTATATATTTCTAAAGCTGTAGCTAAATAAATGCAATTTATTACACTAAATGCAGATGAGCTAAGGCTGCTGGATTGCCCAGTGCTCGTTAGCGAAATGCGAATAATAACTCCATTACATAAGCCAAAGCCGAATGCATAAACAAACATTCCGCTGATAAATAAAACTCCATACATATGAAAGATGGCAGCAAATGACGCACCAACTAAGGAAATAATACCGCCGGTCTTAATAATTTTTTGAAAGCTTACTTTGCCAGAAATTTTTTGTACAAACAGATTGCTTAAGATAAAGCCGCCAAACATAACAGATTGATATATAATGTATTCTGAATATGAACCATGCATTTTATTTAATATAATATTAGGCGATAACCCGATCCAAGCAATGATTGGAACTATTGCAATAC
>JAGOUD010000038.1 GCA_018061465.1 Burkholderiales bacterium | reverse complement strand
TTATCGGCTCTAAATTTAACCCCAGCATTAACTTTAGCTAAATGAGTCGCCCCCAAAGCACATAATTCATCAACTAAAAGCTGCTCTAAGCCTTTATTGGTAGTTGCAAAACACTGATACATTAATAACTTTTCATAAAATATTACAACGTGTTGCGCACAACACATCATTGCTAAAACATATTCTTAACTTAATGCCATTAGCTCTTATACAACTTCAAAAATTCTACCAGTTTCAATACCGGTTACACTCATGCGATAAGCATAAGCTACTTTTTTACTCGATACTGGATAAAACCCTGAGAAATATGGGAAATAATTATCGTAGGATTCTTTTAAAACTGTTGGGCTAACTGCATTAATTCGTATATTATGCTTAATTAATTCACAGGCTGTTGCCTGAACAAAACTATTAATCGCCCCATTAACCGTACTTGCACATATCCCGCTGGCAATAGCACGATTACTTAAAATACCGCTGGTAAGGGTAAAGGAGCCACCTTTATTAAGGTATTTCTTGCCAATTAATACTAGATTAATTTGTCCCATCAACTTATCATTTAAACTATTTAATACATCTTGGGAATCTAATTCATCAATTGGCTTAAATGTAACCCCACCAGCAGTAGTAATTATTGCATCAACCTTACCAATTTGGCCAAACATTTTGCCGATTGATTCGGGTTGTGACATATTTACCGTTACACTATCAGGATTGGGAGTACGTCCCACACTAATTACTTCATGCTCTGAAGCAAAATCAGTTACCACAGACCGCCCAATAGTCCCAGTTCCCCCAATTACTACTATCCTCATAATTGCTCCACAAAATATACAATAAACATCGTTATCTATCAATTCTCCATAAGTGAGAATCCATATATTCACATCCATTTATACGTTTTAAAGAACTCTAGTATAACATATTCAACAATATAATTGTGAAGTAACACGAAGACAAACAGTATAGTCAAGAAGATTTTAAACAGGTTACTATGTTATTAAATCACCCTCAAAATAATTATTAATCTTTAGTGTAATAATATAAGCTCTATATCCAACTTGATATTTTTATATGATAAAAAATAATTTAAACACTCGCCGATTAATATAAAACCCTATGTTTTACCGCGACTTTACACGATTAATATATTTAGTAAGCTATTATAAGTTTATTCCTCAATCATACTATAATTCCATCCTTTCATATTTTAGGTAATAATTTTAGGTAAATATTATGGCTATAGAATCTCCAACATCTCCAACTAGTCGGTCTCCATTATCGTCCCAAATAGGATACGACCCAAAACAACATATACCCAAACCTCAGCCACCCCAAAAGTCTGCTTGGGGATTTACTACCACCACTCACGAAAATAAAAATCCAAACTTACTCCAATCACCCATAGTAGATAAATCAAGTGAAAATCTTTCAGAAACTCGCAATTCCACACCATCCAAAAGACAACCGCTGCTTCAATCACGAGCAGCCAAGACACCGAGTGAGAACGGGTTAAACTGTGAAGCCTTGTTAAACAGGCTCAGCACTAGTTCATCTTATAATGATTTTGATTTTATTGCCAGACAAAACCTCGACGCAAAACAATTACAAACTTTAATAATAAAATTAACCCAGACTGCCAATCCTCGGGTAATAAATCATCCTCTAACCATAGACTTAATTAATAACATCGGTGCCCAACTAAATAAGTATCTTTTAATAAATCAGGGCTCTAACTTAGAACAAATAAAAACTCTTATCATATGTATAAGTAGATTGGGTAACACGTTCAGTCCTTATCTTCGCAATAATCAAAATATAATATTAGTAACTAATAACTTGCAAGAGCAAGCAGTAAATAAATTAGGTTTAAACTCTACTATCGAAGATTTTATTTTTATAGCCAGGCTACCTTTAAATGAATCCACTTTAGCGATATTCATACACAAGCTAAATACCAATCAAAATCTTGAAACTGCTACCTCAGACAAGCTAAATCAATTAGCTGCTCTATTGCTTAATAAATACGTATCTAACTCAATGTTATCACTTAATGATTATGTTATTTGTATGCAAAATATTACACAACCAATAAGTTTAGCCCCAGATCTTTGCGATAAATTTATTGATCACCTAACAGAATATTCTGACATAGATTGCTTTCTTTTTATAGCTTTGCAAGAGCTTTCTATTGATCAAATAAAAACTCTTAACCCCAGAATGTTGGCGTGTATAAATGACTACGATGCCCAACAAATTGATATTGATGACAATGTAATTACCCAATTAAATGAGTCATTATGTAATGGGTTTATTAATCAGTTAAATTCTCAATCCACCCATATGGATTATTCTTTTCTCTTTAATGAATTCCAGGTTTCACCAAACCAGATGGAGAGTCTACTAAACAAAAAGCATATTGATATTATGCACTTACAACTCATACTCGATCAGGTAAACATATCCAATAATTATCCTGAGCAAATAGCAATGTTTAATAGCATAATTGATAATCACTTAGATATAAAGTTTCCGCAAATATACCGCTTAACCAACGCTATCAACGATGATTTGTATCATCTAATGGCGCCACCAATTTCTTACTATGAAGTTGATTATATTCTACAGTTGCATTATGGCTCAACAAAAAAACCCATAAGCATGCCCCTACTATTACCCAAAAAACCCTATAACCTTACACGATCTGTTACATTGCTAAGTTACAATGAAATCCTCATTCATCCCTTTATGGTAAAAAATATGGATACAGAATCTCCTTTAGTAACTAGGGGGAGCAATAAGATAGTTAAATCATCAGCAATTAAAATTACCCTACATCCTGATAAATCAATCAGCCATCACCCTGTAGTAACAATATCGCAATCTCCACTACCTAACAATAGCCCTTACCTAGGCGTTTTGACTAAAAATGAACATTTAGCTGCGGCAATTGATCAAATGGCAAAAGAGGATGGATTTACACCAATTACCTACCGCACTATTAAAAATGGAAAACTTGTACGTAGAGTAAAATATTATAAAAAATATTTAGGTAAGCAGCTTCATACAATAAAAGATGGACTAACACCTGAAGAAAAAAGAAAGCTAACTGATCAAATAATTCAACAATTTGAGGCAAATCCAACCATAAATGATCCTAAAGAAGACAATATTTTATATGAAGATATGTTAACCATTCATCGCCGAAATTTATATCAAATTTTCCATAAGCTGCCGCGCAACGATGAATTAGTCAATCCATTTGACTACCATAATAGATTAAAGCAGAATTATTCATTATTCAACAAAAATAACTATAACAAATTACTTAAGGAGTTTAGCGTAAATCCAAATAAATTAATTCAATTTAAGCAAATTTTAGAAACCTTGAATCCGGTTAATAACCTTCATTTTATTGATTTTCTAGATCCAGTATTTACTTATACCACAAAAAATGATAAAAATATGGGGCGCTATGATTCCAATAGCGACCCTTACCAGACAGAACAACAACGACTTTTTGGCATATGTTACCTCCTATACCGGTTACATGAGCCACGAAATACCCCAGAGGCCTATGGGGCAGCGTGGAATTGTGAAAAGAAACCAGATAGATTAACCCTAAATCCGAGCAACCCATTTGCCAACCTAACCCAAATACTCTACCAAGGCAAAGTTCAGTATGACAGGGAGGAAGTCTTAGTATTACTAAAAAATGCGTTAAAACCTAGTGAACCTCCGATACATAGTAAACCTAAGGTACCTGTAGCCTCCGCACCTAAAAGGAGAGCTAAATGATAGCTTAATATATACTGGTGACTATTGTCCGCACCCGTGGTATTTTATATCGCAAGATAAAGTACCACGGTACTACACATCCATAATAACAACAACCATTCAGTTGTTAATTGCTTTCCTCTATTGCATCTAAATAAATTTCTAGCGATTTTTTAGTACAATCCGCAATAAAGTCTATAAATTGCGTATAATCATTGTTTATGTCGCCAAACTCTAATAAACGACAATACTCGGCTCCATCATTCACATCAATTAATACTATCGGATAACCGCTTTTCATAAGTTCCATATTCATAATTAATCTACAAGTTCTACCATTTCCATCTACAAATGGAGGGATATTAGCTAAGTATGCATGCGCCAGTGCGGCATACGCAACTCTCAGGGATTTGCCGCCAATCGTAACCCCATTTTCAAGAATTACTTTTGTTTCATAAATAGTGAGGGTGTTGCCTTCGAGCGCATTTGAATTATACGTATATTTTAGCCTTAAATCAGCAATGATTGAATTCAATGTTACTTCATGTAACGGTCTACTATCATCTAGTACTTTTTTAATGCAGATAATTCATTTAATTTATTCACAGGTACCCCCAATCAATATATATTCTCTGCCTTTAAGTCAAGCTTTCAATTACGGGCAGTATATTACGCAAGCATGGCTATAATTATACTATATTTACCAATGGGATATTCTATAATACTATCCACCAACTTAATATTTTACTTAAAAAATCTATTACAACTCTAGCTCATCAATATGAAACCATATATTTTACAGCTACTTTTAATTATAAATATATTTAGTAAGCTGTTATAAATTTAGTTTTCAATTATATTATAATTCTATACCATTATATTTTTATATAACAATTTTAGGTAAATATTATGCATACACAAAAATCTAGGCCAACACAACCTTTCTACACACAACAACTTCCTAGACACCAAAAGGGCTGCTACCCCACCACCCAACCACTCTCTAACAGTGACTCCACCATCTTTACTAAGCCACAACGGTATGAAAACCCTAATGAGATATTAAATCCAAAATCAACCACCAATAAATTAGGAATTGAATTATTAACTATAACTGATGATTTAAACGTAAATAATAACAGCACAATTTATGATTTAATCAATATAAAAACAGCCATTACAACCCTTAAAAAGGAGAAGAGCGCATATGCACAGGAAAACACTCAATTAAAAGAGCTTGATAATTTAGTATGCAAGTTATTTGCAGAGAAATTGGATACAGGTTCCAACTTCGAACATTACGCATTTTTTCTGGATCAATTTACTCCTTCGCCATCAACTTTAATAACAATATTAAAAAAATTAAACCCTATCAGGAGTAGTGATGCTTTAACTTCAGATAAATTAGACAGATTAAAAAGATTGATTAATTATAAATATCTGCCCGAAAGTATTAAAAGTAAGGGTGCAATAAAATCATTAACTTCACAAGATTTTCATTTAGTTATTAGTCATTTAGTTGGTTTAGATCACTTTCTTTCTCTAGCAGAACAACCACTTTCTATATCGCAATTAAAAATTCTAATAAGAACAATAAACTATACTAAATTTTCTCCAAAAGAAAAAACAGAAGCAAATATTAAAGCGGTAGAAGTCAAGTTAGTTACGCTAAATGATTTAATTCACAAACAATTAATCCAGCATTTAGACACCGCGGATAAATTTGTTTCTTACATAAAACCTGAACTTAAATTAAATACGCTCGGTAAGGATACATGTACAGCGTTGATTAATAAAATAGATTCACAAACCAGTTTAGATAGCATTATATTTCTAATAAAACAAAACATTAGTCCACAACAACTCTCACAAATTATCCCTAAAATAAACACTTTAACTACAACTAATGATAAATCTAAATTAACTGAATTAAATAATTTAATCTGCCGAAAATTAATGAATAAAACCTTCAACTCAGCTGATGCCAGAGGGATAATGGAACACAACCCTAAATTAAAAACCCATTTTTTAGACATGCTCAATCCTTATTCATCATTGGAGGAATTTACTTTTATTGCTAACCAAAACCTCAACGTAGAACAATTACAAACTTTAATCAGCAAATTAAGTAATATTGAAATCCCTCAAGTAATCAATAATATTACAGCAGTAATTAATACTATTTTAACAAATCTAGAGCACAACTTATCTTCGGATAATGACAAGTTTAATTTAACGCAACTTCAGACTCTTACCACAGCTATAAATATTCTAAGCAGTACGCTTCCTCCTTCTTTGAACTTGAATGCTACGTTTAAAAAATTCACCACTCAATTAATAAACCCACACGCTATCGCTAAATTAGACACGCTAACCGCATCTTCACCGTGGAATGATTTTATTGCTGCAGCAGAACTAAACCTCAATGAAAGTCAGCTAAATACACTTATGGAAAAATTATACAATAAGGATCATACCAATATAAGTAGGACTGAATCAAACACATTAAACAATAGATTGTTTGAGCAATATATTGATAACCACCTTATGTTGATTCAAGATTATATTGAGTATAAAAACAACAAATTCCCTAGAGTTAATTTATCAACTAGCAACTGCACTAAATTCATTGATAATTTAAATCAAGATTCTGATATTAATCATTTTATTTTTATCGCCAACCAAGAGCTTTCTATAGATCAAATAAAAGCTCTCCACTACAAAATTACTGAGTTTAGTGATAAGGAAAATAGCGAAATCAATG
Organism: Burkholderiales bacterium; assembly: GCA_018061465.1. Taxonomy (GTDB): domain Bacteria; phylum Pseudomonadota; class Gammaproteobacteria; order Burkholderiales; family UBA11063; genus Aquella. Next base: position 7,400 of record JAGOUD010000038.1, on the reverse strand, counting down.
ATAACAACTTTAACCAATTAATTAATGATTTCGTAGGGTATAATGCTGTTAATACTAGCACTCCTCCTGAAATAGACCAATTAAATGATTTACTCTGTACCGGATTGATTAGCAAATTAAATCATAAATCTACTAAAGATGACTATATGTTTCTATTTGATAAATTAGACCCCTCTAGCACCCTTATTGAAACCTTAGCTAATAAAGATCTCCTTACTATAGAAGATTTAAAAGATATACTTGATTATATAAATGATTCTAACAATGAACTTGATTATTTGGATAAAAGAGAGTTTACCTCAATAATTTATAACTCCTTAGGTAAAAGAATACCTGAAATCTATCGCTTAACCAATGCTATAAATGATGATTTAAATTTATTATCAGTTAAGCCTATCTCTTACGGAGAAATTTATTATGTGCGAGAACAGCATAAATTAAAAATGCCTCTAAATCAACCAATATTGTTATCCAAACGTGACCACCCAATGCTTACACGTTCTGTTACGCTTCTAAATGATGAGGAAATTCTTGTGCATCCATATAAACTACACAACACTGACCCACAATCTAAATTAGTAAGTAGCGGAGCAAATAAGATAACCAAAGCCTCCCCTATGAAAATTAAACTACCCTCTTCTAATAAAGCTCTACGCCATACGGCGGTAGTAACGGTATCGCAGTCACCACGAGCAAATAGTAGTGGTGACTCAACAATTCGCACCAAAAATCAATATTTAGAAGATACTATAGGTAACATGGCAAAAAATGATGGATTTACCAAAATCACCTACGAATCTACAAAAAATGGACAAACTACACTGCGAGTAAAATATTACCAAAAGGACTTAGGTACGCCGTTTGACAAAGTCCGAAACTCCTTAACTCATAAAGAAAAAATAAATATCAGCCGCCAAATAATTGCCCAATTTCAGGCTGTTCCGATCTGGTATGATGCCAAAGAGGAAAATTCATTATATATAAAACCAACAACTAGGCATCGTAAAAATCTATATAAAATTCTAGATAGATTACCCGGCAATGATGAACTAGTAAACCCATTAGACTATAAAGATAAGTTAAAACAATACGATAGATTCAACGAAGCGAACTATGATGAACTAATTAATCAATCAGCTAATAATCCAAATAAATTGATTCCCTTTGAACAGATTTTAAAATCTCTCAACCATGTAAATAATATTAATTTTATTGATTTTAATGATCATGCAGTTACCTATACTACTAAGAATTTTAATATAAATGTTTGGAATAAGAATAAAAACGACATCGAGATGATAGAAAAACAAGCATTTTTTGCAGTATGTTATCTATTATACCGCATGTATGAGCCCCAAGGCACAGGACATATTGATGGGTTACATTGGGGGTGTACCAATAAGCCAAATACACTCATATTAAATCCGAAGAACCCCTTTGCCGTCCTACTTGAGGAATTGTATCAGGAACAAACCACATATAGCAAAGATCAATTTTTAAAGTTACTAGAAACAGTACAACATGATATAGAAACGCAACAACCGTAAAACTCCTAACTTAATCACAGCAGAGTTAAGATAATTATATCAGATTCATGCTGATAAATTATGGTATAATTCGGTCTATTTTGGTAAATACATTCAAAATATTTACTATTTAATTAACTACCTTTCTCTCGTTACTCTATAATTATATAGTCAACCTAATGATTTAAGAGTAAAAATGCATGAACGAGAGATGCTTTTAAGCCATAAGGAGTATTCATGCGTCATTATGAAATAGTGTTTCTGGTGCACCCAGACCAAAGCGAACAAGTAACCCAAATGGTTGATCGCTATAAAAAAATAATAGCGGATCACAATGGTAGAGTTCATCGACTTGAAGATTGTGGGCGTAGGCATTTAGCATACCCAATCAATAAATTACATAAAGCGCATTACGTGCTTATGAATATTGAAGCTGATAACCGCTTACTTGATGAGTTAAATCACGCGTTTAAATTTAACGATGCGGTGTTGCGTAGTTTAGTAACCGTTAGAAAAACTGGGATAACTGAGCCTTCAGTATTTATGAAGGATGAAAAAACCAGGTCTTTAATGTAATAAAGAATGAACCCAATTAATGAAGTACAACTTAGTGGACACATTATTAAAGTGTACCCGCTTAAATATACTTTACATGGGGTGCCCATATTATCATTCGTTTTAGAACATTTATCTAGCCAAGTTGAAGCTGCGGCAGCCCGGGTAGTTAAATGCAGGATTTACTGTGTTATGGTTAATTCAAGCATTAACTTATTAGAGGGGCGCTATATAGCGTTAACTGGGTTTTTAAATCAAAATTCTAAATCTCAGCTAGTGTTAAATGTTAAACAAATTTGTGAACAAAAGGATTAAAAATGTCACGTCAAACCATAAGAAAAAAGAAATTTTGCCGTTTTTCAGCAGAAAGCTTTAGTGAAATTGATTATAAAGATGCAGAATTATTGAAAAGTTATATTACCGAAACCGGAAAAATCATTCCGTCGCGTATAACCGGTACTTCGGCTAAATATCAAAGAATGTTAGCCTCATCTATTAAGCGTGCTCGCTTTTTGGCATTAATTCCATATACCGATCAACATTAATTCCATCTATAAGGATAGTAAAGCATGAAAATAAAAATAATATTATTAGAAAAGATTGTTAATTTAGGTGATCTTGGTGATGTAGTTGAGGTTAGCGCAGGTTATGCCAGAAATTTTCTGGTGCCTTTTGGCAAAGCAATTCGCGCAACTGCCAAGAACCTAGAAAAATTTAAAACCATGATTGATGAATATAAACAAAAGCAAACAGATATATTAACCAAAGCTCAGGAACGTTGTGCTCAAATACACGAACAGATATTTGAAATCGCGGCAAAAGCTGGAGTTGATGGTAAGTTATTTGGTTCAGTTACCTCTTTAGATATTGTAAATGCCGTAAATAAAAAGGTGGCTCATGCTGATATTAAAAAATCAGAAGTTGCATTACCCAATGGGACATTAAAATCTATTGGTGAATTTGATGTAACGGTTATTTTACATAGCGAGGTTAAAGCTGCAATTAAGATAAACGTGATTCCTGAGGCGGCATCCTCATAATTTTTTATAATAAACGTTACAGGCTATAATCAATCTAATTAATTATAGCCTGTCACTTTTTATTGATCACGCGCATCGCCAAATTTATTTAACTCCTCGGTATTTTTATAATTATATCCACCAGCTAGAGCCTGATATAAATTAACTAGCGCCTGTAACTGCTGCAACTTAACTCCAGTTAGGCTAAGGCGTGTATTATCTACAGTTAATTTACTTGATAGCGTATCTGAATAAGCGCTGTAGCCCGATTTATAATTCTTTTGATTTAATTGTTGATTTAATTTAGCAATTTCGTAAAAGCTGTTTGCAGCAAGCGCTGTTTTATTAATGGCATTGTAACTTGCAAATTTATCATCCACATCAGCAAAAGCTAAGCGCACAGTTTGTACATAACCATAGTAAGCAACATAATAATCTGCCTTTTTCTCTTTTACCAACTCTAAGAGCCCAGCATTTAAAATTGGCATTACTGCCGCAATCTGCAGCGTCCAAAAGTCACCACTGGGATTGAACAAATTAGCATAATTAGTATTAAATAGTCCAAGCGGTGTAGTAATATCTAGAGTTGGAAAAAAATTGGAAGTAGCAACCCCAATATTAGCATTAGCAACTTTTAATTGAGCTTCCGCCTGCATAATATCAGGACGATTTCTTAATACACTAGAGGGTAAACTAACTGGAATAATATTATCCGACTTTATATTGGTCAATTGATTAGCTCCAACTATTATCCCTGGATTTTTATTCGTTAGTACTTTTAGTGCATTTTCCGCTGCAGTCTTGTTATTCTCCAAAGTTGGCAGCTGCATTTTGGCTTGTTCTAATTGTTCTTGTGATTGTTGAATATCAGTTAAGGAAATATAACCATGTTTATATTGGATTTTACCTAATTCAACAACTTCGGTTAGATCAGCAATCAATTGTTGCTGTTCTACAATTTGCTCATTAAGCGCCAGCAAGGTAAAATAACTACCAGCAACCTGACTCAATACTGTTAGCCGTGTGGCATCTTTAGCATAACGCTGTGCTTCGAGGTTAGCCTTAGCAACATCAGCTTTTTTAATTAAATTAAATATATTTAAACTATAATTGGGTACTAAACCAGCACCGTAAAAATTAAAGTTAGCATTTGGGTCATTAGGGGCAATACTGCTTAATTGTGGATCGGTTATACCACTATTATAATTAAATACCTGCCCCACTCCGGCAAATCCACCAGCACTAAGTGTTGGCACCCACCCCATATGGACGCGTTTCAACTGTGCCTGGGCAACTGCAATATTGCCAATTGCCATTTGAATATTATTATTATGCATTAGCGCATCATCAATTAATTGATTAAGTGTCGGGTCATTAAATTTGGTCCACCACGACACATCAGATAAATTTACTCCACTTTCTACTTGAACACTGGCGGTTATACTTCTAAAATGATCTGGGGTATCAATATTAGGCTTTTGATAAGTCGGACCCATTAGGCCACACCCCCCAAGCAAACTGGCTATAACACCACCAATACTCAGAACTAGATATTGTTTTGTTACTATTTTCATGGTTTTACTCATCCATTTTTAATAGTATTAATTTTTACATTGGCGCTAGCTCCAACCCGAAGTGGAAAATTCGGATCATCCTGAATTTTGATACGCACAGTAAAGCGTTGAGTAACTTTAACCCAGTTTCCGGTAGCATTTTGTGCTGGAAGCAGCGAAAATGTATTTCCACTAGAATAACTAATACTTTGTACAACTCCTATATATTTATGATTATACATATCTAACTCTACATCCACTTTTTGCCCAGGTTTAATTCGAGCAATCTGAGTCTCTTTAAAATTGGCATCAATCCACCATTCACTGGTATCTACTATGCCAAATATCTGTTGACTAAGCGTAATATACTCGCCAATACCTATTGTAGTTAAATTGCTAATGTACCCGTTTACTGGAGAATGGTATTCCGTATAATTTACATTAGATTGCGCTGAATTCATACTTGATTTAGCGCTATCTAATTTAGCCTGCATTAGTTTTACCGCGTTATCAATTTGATCTAATTTTTTATGATCCATACTTAATTGCGACTGCAGGGTTTTTAAATTAGTTAATGCATTATCATAAGACTGCTTAGATAGTGTATTAGTTGCATACAATTCTTTATAGCGTTTAGCAATTTCCTCTGCCAGATTATATTGCGCCTGATCTTTGGCTAATGCATTTTTTTGTACATCAAGCTGTTGTTTTGTAATATCTACTTGCGCTTTATAGCTATCATAATTTTTTTGTGCTTGCTCCAAGGTAAAGTTATAATCAATTGGATTTAATTTAAATAATAAATCTCCACTATGCACTACTTGATTATTAACCACGTTTAGCATAGTTAAATAACCACTAGTTTTAGGCGCTACATTAATTAGCCGCGCTCCTACATATGCATCATCAGTTGATGGATAATAATCATTGTATTTAAAGTAGGCATAAACTCCCACTGCAGATAATAACACTAATACCAACCCAATAATTGCCTGCTTATTCTTCTTATTTAACATTTCTTAAAATATTTCCTCTTGATAAAATACCATTCATAACAAAATATTACCCGATCAATTTAACCATGACTATTTCACACAGCAAACAGTTTTAATCTAAACTGTTTGCCATATCGGAGTGGATTCAGTATTCATACTCTTATTATTTAGCCAGAATCATAACATACATAATATCCAAACAATACAAAATTTCTAAACTCCCATATAAATTTACGCACACCACCTAAAATAGGAAATAACCATACCACATCAAGTAGTACCATAATCATGTTTAATTATCACCTTTAATTATGGCTAATTAAATACTGGATTATTTGGTGAATTTATTTATCAGTATATGTGTGCCATAAAATTTAACATAAATATTGTAAATTTCATAGTTCAAATACTACACAGAGTGTATTTATTTAGTATAAATTTAACTTATACATTAGTCATTTTGCACCAAATCCGCAAAATCCAAGTTGCAATAAATGCTAGACTGACGAAGATTATCATTATATAGAGGAAGTATATATGCGGCGATTTGTAGATAATAAACCACAATATATTGTTGGAGGCAACACTGGACCATGTCAGATAAACCATACCGCTGCAAAAAGCAAGGATGGTGAATTAGTAGCAAACTATGCTAACTCGTTACTAGAAAATAAAACAACCAGAAATTCATTTTTTAAAAAGTTAATTGATTGCCTTGTAGCTAAACATAATAGGAGTGATATAAATCAATTTCTAAACGATATGGTGGAAATTTCGGAGCAAAGCATAAATTATAATTATATAAAGGTGTTGTTTGATTCTGGAGTCAACAATTTTGGATATACTACACCAGAGGAATTAGAGAACATTTTAAATAATTTTGGAACAACTTTTTCAGCGGAACTCTATTCTCATCTAACTATCAACAATATAAACCTCCTACTCAAATATCTAAATTTTAATAGTTATATTGAGCAGTTAAGCAAGCAGCCGATAAATAATATTACTTATTTAACTATTAACCAATTTATAGAAGGCCACGATGGATTAAACAACTATATGGAGCCTTATTCATTAGACATAAGAGATACAAAAGAAATAAATGCTTTAAGTTTACCAAAATCTACTCCAAATCTTATTACCCAATCCCAACCAACAGTTCAAATAAAAAAAGAAAATTTTTCCCCTATTAATAAAACTAATATCTTGAACAAAAGGAGGTATGCCAATTCAGAAAATTTCGAATTGAAATTAATAAAAAGACTTAATAAATACAGTGACACTACTCAAATTGGGGACTTCCAAAACGCATTTAAAGCTTATTATAATAATCTTAAGTCAGAGATAGAGCGTTTTGAATTTGCGAAAAATGTTACAAAATTATATAATGATGCATTGTAATCTGATATATTACTTATAATTTTTGGATTCCAGAAATTAGCGCAACTGATGAAAAACTGCCCATACACTATGGTCTATAACATAAAAGGATATTAATATGAATAATTTAACGACTCTACATTGTCAAAATTCTGCCAGCATTGATAAGCTGGAAAATTTAGCCCCCTATCTCAATCAAGTGCCACAGTGGAAAGTAAATACCAATAAAAAGGCAATAACTAGGTGTTATACCTTTAAAAATTTTAAGCAAACCATGTTTTTTATTAATGCTCTGGCATATATTTGTGAACAAGAAGGTCATCATCCTGATGCTAAATTTGGTTTTAATTACTGCGAAGTATTATTTACTAC
>JAGOUD010000037.1 GCA_018061465.1 Burkholderiales bacterium | reverse complement strand
ACTCGGGACAGTATCAATATTCCTTTTGAAAAATTTAATCAACAGTATATGATTATTGATACCGCAGGAATTAGGCGTAGAGCCAAAGTTGATGACAAAATTGAGAAGTTTTCAGTATTAAAAGCTTTGCAAGCAATTAATGAGGCTCATGTTGTAGTTTTAGTGCTTGATGCTCACTTAGATATTGCAGATCAAGATGCAACCATAGTTGGATATGCACTAGAGGCTGGAAAATCTTTGGTGGTAGTTATAAATAAATGGGATAATTTAAATGAAGAGCAACGAGTTAATATAAAAGATGAGATGAAGCGTAAACTGCATTTTTTAGATTTTGCACGGTTTAATTATATTTCTGCATTATATAAAAAAGGTATTGCTGAAGTATTTAAATCAATTAATGAAGCTCACACCGCAGCATTTGTTAAATTAGCTACACCCAAACTAACCAGGATTTTACTTGAAGCCACAAAGCGTCAACCGCCGGTTTATCGAGGAAATTTTCGGCCTAAATTACGTTATGCCCATCAGGGTGGAAGTAATCCGCCAACTATTATTATTCATGGTAATAGCCTTGAAGCTGTGGCTAAATCATATACTAAATATTTAGAACGCTCGTTTAGAAAGGTATTTAATTTAGTGGGAACACCACTTAGAATTGAGTACAAAAGTGGTAATAATCCATTTGAGAATCGCAGTAAATAAGAGTCTCAACCGGCAGAATTATGTAGGAGTTTCGGATAAAGACGAAGGTTAAGAAGGAGGTCTAATGGATACGCAAAATCTTCAAGATAGTTATTTAGAACGGTTAAAGGTTAATAATACGGCTATATCGGTATATTTGATTAATGGTATAAAATTATCCGGCGTAATTGGTAATTATGATGCGGAAATTATTATTTTAAAAGATAGTAAAAATGTTGTGGAACAATTAATTTATAAACATGCTGTATCAACTATTACCCCAAGCAAAATATCAAATGTAGTGTAAGATCTCAGAAAGGTAAACAATATATTCAAACGCAATTAAAAAGTGTAATACTAGTATGTATTGATTTTAAGAAAGATAAAGATTTTACTCAGCTAGTAGAAGAGGGTATTAGATTAGTAGATTCTGCTCAATATAGTATTGCCCAGACGATGATTATAAAACGCAATAGCATAGATAGCAAATTTTTTATTGGTAGTGGCAAAGTTGAAGAATTAAAAACTTTGGCGTTAACTTTAAATGCAGATGTGATTATTGTTAATCATAAGTTATCGTCAATCCAAGAGCGTAATTTAGAACTAGCGTTAAAGTTACCAGTCATTGACCGTACGCGGCTAATTTTAGACATATTTGCCGCTCGTGTAACTGGTCGTGAGGGAATATTACAGGTTGAGCTGGCAATTCAAACTCACCAATTATCTAGATTAGTTAGACGATGGAGTCATTTGGAGAGGCAAAGAGGGGGAATTGGAGTAAGAGGCGGTCCGGGTGAGACCCAGATGGAATTAGATAAACGCATGATTAGCGACAAAATTAAAATGCTGAAAATGCGTCTTCGGGATGTGGTTGGGCAGCGGCAGATTCAGCGAAAATCACGACTTAAAAATGGCGTATTTTCTATATCTATAGTTGGCTATACAAATTGTGGTAAATCAACATTATTTAATATTTTAACTAAAGCTAAAGTTTATGCTGAAAATAGATTGTTTGCTACCCTAGAAACTACCTCACGCAAATTATATATTAGCGATTATAATGAAGTAGTGTTATCCGATACCGTAGGATTTATTCGGGACTTACCGCACACCCTAATTGCCGCATTTAGAGCAACTTTAGAAGAAACGGTTCATGCTAATTTATTATTGCATGTGGTTGATGTTGTTCATGTTTTAAAAGAGCGGCAGATTGAAGATGTGAATGATGTATTATTGGAAATTAAAGCTGCTCATATACCGCAATTATTGATATACAATAAAATTGATTTAAAAAAAGGAATGGTACCACGAATAGAATATAGCGATGATGGTGAGCCAATTGCCGTCTATTTAAGTGCAGCTACTAATATCGGCATAGATTTATTACGTAAGGCAATTGGAGAAAAACGCTCATGGATAATTAATCAAAATCAACAGCAGGAATTAACTTATGAACCATGGAAACATTAAATATAAAATTTTTCACAATATAGATGCTATTGTGGAACAACTTAATTATAAATTGGGACGGTTATTAGGTAAACGAGATCAAAGACCATCCAATAAGAATAAAAAGATTTCAAATTTGGTTTTTAGTATCCTGATATTAGGCTGTTCCTTGCTATTATGGTTGGCTACTGGCTTTTACTATTTAGGTGAAAATCAATTTGGAATTATTTTACAAAATGGTAAAATAGTTAAAGTAGTAAAAGGAATTAATGTTGGCTTTACTGCACCATATCCATTTGGAAGTATTGCAGTGCTTGATGCAACTATTAGCGATTTTATTGATTTAAATAAAATGGGTTTGACTAATGGGAATTTTACTATTTTATCGCGGGATTTAAGGCAGATTAAAGTAGATGCAAAATTTAATTACCAAGTGGTTGACCCAGCGAAACTATTTAAAACGGCATTACAGATGCAATCTAATTTAGATAATATTATTGCGTGGAGCTTGCAAGATCAGTTACGTGATTATTTTATTAGTGAATCAAATAACGAAATTTTAAAAGCTAACTTAACTGTTGTGGCTAATGAAATTCGTTCTGCAGTGAATCAAAGATTAGCAGTTAATGGCATAAAGATTATTAAATTAAATATTAATTCATTGACTGAATTAAACAATTCCCCAGATTATTTAGCTATAGAAGAAAATAAGCCTACTCCAGCAACTGGAAAGCCAAATATTGCTGTGGAGTTATTACAGCAAGCGAATAATTTTAAACAAGACAGAATTAATCAAACTCATGCTGAAATTCGGCAGTTTGAAAAGCTCTCAGCTCAGTATCGGCTAACTCCTAATGCAGTGGTACAGCAGATGTATTATACTGCGTTGGAGGAGATTCCAACGAATCAATTAGAGCGTTATCCATTATTAAATTTAAATTTATCTGAATTAATTAGTTTGGCTCAATCTAAGATGATAGAAGATACTCCGCCGGCTAAACAGCCATTACGCCAACGGCATTTTGGGCGTGAGGTTAGTCGTGAGCGTGGCGATGTATTTGGAGATAATGAATAATTATGAAAAAAATAATATTTTCCGTGATAATAGCTTTAATCTTCTTTATTTTTAGTATTGTTAATGTTGATGAACGCCAAAATGCAGTAGCTACTAATGTGATTACTAATAAGTATAAGGTATTAAAGCCAGGAATACATTTTGTTTGGCCATTTATTAATCGTATAGGTTATGTTTTTATGAATCAAAGAAAAGCAGCTGTAACGGTTATGCTTAATTTTAGTGAGGGTCAAACTGTTGAAGCTGGAATGCTGGTTGATTGGCAGGTGGTTGATCCGGTTAAGTATTTAGAGTATGCGATTGCTGATGATTTCACTAAAGAATTAACTGCGTTGGTGTTTAAAATAACAGCATCCCGAGTACAATCAACTAATTTATCAACGTTTAATCAATTACATAATCTTTTATCCCAACCAGCATATGAAAATGATTTAGGCATTGTGATTATTGATATTTTGCCCAATGAATTAAATTTAGTGGTTAAACCAACGGCTGAGGTAGCGCCGATATTAACTTCTTTGGCAGTTACCGAATCAATGCCTTTGGAAATAGATAATTCATTAGCTATTGAATCAGCGTATTATCAAGCACAACTAATTAAAACTCAAACTGAAATGGAGCAAGCGCGCATGTTAGCGCCACTAGAAGAGGATGATCCACGCTTTTATATGTATTTTCGTAAACTGCAGATATACAAAGATAGTGCACAGTCGAAACAAGATTTACCTGAATTAGGCAGCTTATATCGGTAATACTTGAGCAGATTAACCAACTAAAGCAAAATTACTTGCAATGATGCTATATATGGTAATATTATTAACTTATTTATCGTATGGATAAAACCGTATCCAGGAATTAAAAAATTAGAATATGAATTTGACTATCTTTTTGCGCCGCCCCATTTTAGCATCAGTGGTATCTTTGATTATAATGTTCTGTGGAATTGTAGCATTATTTAATCTCCCAGTTAGCCAATTTCCGGATATTTCTCCACCGTCAATTCAAATTAATGCTTCATATCCTGGAGCAAATGCTGAGACTGCAGCAAGAGTAGTTGCTGCTCAAATTGAAAATCAAATGAATGGAGTATCTGGACTTACCTATATGGCAACGTCTACCTCTTCGGTAGGTAACGTGAGCATTACTTTAACTTATGATGTGGGAACTAATTTAAATTATGCCATTAATGAGGTATTAAATCGTCTCCAAGCAGCCATGCCGCTTTTACCCAGTGTAGTGCAGCAAATGGGGGTAACTGCGCGCAAAAGTTCACCGGATATGCTGCTTTTGGCATCCTTTTATTCTGATCCATATATCGACCCCAAATTTGTGACTAATTATCTACAGCGGACTGTTGAAAATGATTTATTATTATTACCAACTGTAGGCACTATTTCGGTATTTGGTACTGGTTCATATGCCATTCGAATTTGGCTTGATCCGAATAAAATGCAGCGTTACGGAGTTACTGTTACCGATTTACAGAATATTATTGAAGATCAAAATGAAGAAAATTATGTTGGGCGAAGTAATGCTTCACCTAATTCGGTAGGTAATAATTTGGTATTTAATCTCAAAGGTAATGAGATGTATAGCACTCCTGAGCAATTTGCTAATATGGTTATCCGTAACCAAGGAAATCAAACTATACGGATGAAGGATGTTGCTCGAGTTGAACTTGGTTCTAGTTCATATAGTACTATTGCCGAACTAAATTTTAGAGATAAAAATAATAAATTTCGGCATTATCCCTGCACGGTAATGCAAATATTTCTAACCCCAGGCGCGAATCAACTGGAAGCTAAAAAAGAAATTTTAGCACGGTTAGATGAGGATTCTAAACGGTTTCCCTATGGATTATCTTACCAAATTACGGTAGATAACTCGCGCTTTGTAGCGGCTTCAGTTAGGAATGTAGTTGATACGTTAAAAATTGCGTTTGCTTTAGTTGGAATTGTAATATTTATATTCTTAGGCAATATCCGTGCCAGCCTTATTGCTATATTTTCGATTCCAGTCTCAATAATTGGTACTATGGCATGCTTATATATGGTGGGGTTTAGCTTAAATACGTTAAGTTTATTTGCCCTGATCTTAGCAATTGGAATTGTGGTTGATGATTCAATTGTAATTGTGGAAAATATTGAACGATTACGTGCAGAACACCCTGCATTACCGTTGAAAAAAATAGTTGCTATGACTTTGGAAGAGGTATTTGGGGCTGTTTTTGCAATTGTTTTAGTTTTAAGTGTGGTATTTATTCCGGCTATGGGATTAAATGGTTTAAGTGGAAATATGTTTCGCCAATTTGCGGTGACAATTGCTTGTGCAGTTGTATTATCCGGCATTTGCGCCTTAACTTTTACCCCGGCGATGAGCTGTTTAATTTTAAAGAAAACCATACAGAAGACACAAGCGCCCAATTGGTTTGATCGTAATTTTGAAAAATTGACTGATTTTTATGTCATGGCTGCCAGATGGTTTATTGAACATCGTAAAATAGCCATGTTAAGTTGGCTAATTGTTGTAATTGCAACAGGTATGTTATTTAAAATTATTCCGAAAGCTTTTGTACCCAATGAAGATCAGGGATTGATTTTTTCGACAATTAATTTACCCTCATCGTCTAGTTTACAAGATACGAACGACAAAGCCCACAAAATTATTGAGAAATTAACTAAAAATCCAGCAATTGATTCAGTAATTACTGTTGCTGGCTTTGATTTTCTGGACTCAGGTAACCAAAAAACATTTGCTGCCTCATTTTTTATTTCTCTCAAAGATTGGGCATTAAGGAAACAGCCAGGCAGTGATGCAGATACGATTATTAAACAGCTAAATACTATGGGATATGTGGCTAAAGATATGGTGGTCCGGGCATTTAATCAGCCGGTTATTCGTGGGCTTAGCACTACTGGAGGAATTGAGTTTTATGTTGAAGACCGGGTAGTGGGGGATCCACACCAACTTCAAGCTGCAGTTGATGATTTAATTAAAAAAATTAAAGCTCATAAAGAAGTTGGTTCCTCATTTCAAACCTTAGATACCAATGTGCTTGAGACTTCTATTCTGCCCAATATTGCTATGGCAACTTTTTATGGAGTAGATTTACAGAATTTATATACTAGCATTCAGACTATTTATAGTAATAATAATGTAAATTATGCTTATATTATGCAAGATTTAGTGTGGGTAATTATGCAGGCAGATTATCCGTTTCGGGCAACCATTGATAAAATCCGTAATGTGTATATTCATAGTTCTACTTCAAATACAATGGTACCCATTAGCAGTGTAGTAAGTATTAAAGATAGCCGGGATGCACAAATTATTCAGCGGTTTAATGGATATATGGCATCTAAAGTGGTAGTAAATCCTTCTCCAGGGCATTCGTTTGGCGATGCTATGAATGCTATTGTTGCTGAAGCGGGTAATCTGGATAAGCGTTATACTTATGAATGGTATGGAACTAGTTACCAATTAACGCTATCTCAGAAAACAGCCAGTTTAGCGTTTCTATTCTCTATAATTATGATTTATTTAGTATTATGCGCTTTGTATGAAATGTGGCGCTTGCCCTTAGTGGTGTTAATGGGGATTCCTTTTGCCTTGTTTGGTGCTTTAGGGATTTTATTGATTAGTGGAAAACAAAATGATTTGTATTTTCAAATTAGTTTACTTGCACTGTTAGGCTTGTCAGCCAAAAATATTATTTTGCTGGTAGAGTTTGCCTTGCAGCATTTTAATGCGGGTAATGATATTGTTGAAAGTGCGTTATTTGCGTTAAAATTACGTTTTAGACCGATTGTAATGACTTCAGCCACTTTTATTTTTGGGACATTGCCTCTAGCCTTTGCTAAAGGTGCCGGAGCAAATGCTCAACATTCGGTGGGTATAGGTATTATTGGTGGGATCTTAGGTTCCATATTTTTGGCAAGTTTACTTACCCCAGCTTATTTTGTGATGATCATGCAAAATTACAAGCGTAGAGTTAATCCAGATGATGACAACTAGAGTGTGCTTTTATAAGATGGTTTTTCACACAGGCCCTAAGGTGCGGCAAAGTCCGGAATGCAAAGTTAAAGAATATAGAAAGATAAAATAAATGTTTAGGTTTTTTATTAATAATCCAGTTTTTTCTTCGGTAATTTCAATAATTATTGTATTATGCGGATTAGTAGCAATTTTTACGCTGCCGTTAGCCGAATACCCTAATATTGCTCCTCCAACAATTACTATTAGTGCACACTATCCAGGTGCTAATGCCGAAGTAATTCAAAAAACAGTAGCCTCACCAATTGAAGATCAAGTCAATGGTTCTAACCAAATGATTTATATGAATTCAGTAATGTCAAGTAATGGCGATTATAATTTGGTAATAACATTTGCTACGGGAACTAATTTAAATGCGGTGATTGGAGATGTGTTAAACCGCTTAAATACTGCCTTACCCATGTTGCCGCAGATAGTACAAAATCTGGGTGTTACTATGCGTAAAAGTTCACAAAATGTATTAATGTCAATTTCCATGCAAAGTGATGGGCGGCAGGATATGGTATATCTAAGTAATTATACCTACCGTGCCATATATACTGAACTCTCCAGAGTACATGGAGTTGGTGATGTAGAAATGACTGGAGCAAGAACTTATTCAATGCGTATTTGGATAAAACCGGATATTATGCAAAAGTTGGGCATTACCTTAACTGATGTGGAAAATGCAATTAATGATCAGAATATTCAGGTGGCGGTAGGTCAAACTGGAGCACCGCCGACAGATGGTTCTAATATGATGGTAGTAAATCTGGTGGGGCAGAGTTATTATAGTGATCCTAAACAATTTGAGAATATTATTGTTAAGAATCAGGGTGTCGAGTATGTTAGATTAAAAGATATTGCCCGGGTTGAATTAGGAGCTTTTAGTTATGATACTATTAATAAGTTGAATCAAAAACCAACTATTGGGCTACAAATTTACTTGGATCCTAGCGCTAATCAGTTACAAGTGCATGGTGAGATTGTTGCTATTATGGAAAAATTAGCACGACAATTCCCTGACGGAATGAGCTATAGTATAGCATTTGACAATACCAAATTTATTAAAAAAGCCTTAAGTAATGTTGGTGAAACTTTACGTGATGCTTGTATATTAGTAATTTTTGTGGTGTTTTTATTTTTACAAAAAGCTCGGGCAACGGTGATTCCAGTATTAACAATTCCGGTTGCAGTAATTGGTACTTTTGCTGGAATGTATATAACTGGGTTTAGTATTAATAACTTGACTTTATTTGGGTTGATTTTATCCATTGGAATTGTGGTTGATGATTCAATTGTAGTTATTGAAAACGTAGAGCGGGTGATGGATGAAGAACATGTTAGTGCTCGCAAAGCTAGTATTAAGACAATGAAAGAGGTGGCAAGCGCGTTAATTGCGATTGTTTTGGTATTATGCTGTGCCTTTATTCCTTCAGCATTTCTGGGTGGGCTAACCGGTATATTGTATCGGCAGTTTGCTATAACTATATCCATTTCAGTGGTATTATCCGGAATTGTTGCCTTGACTTTAACTCCAGCTCTATGTGCAATTTTCCTCAAATCTGATACTGATAAAGAAAAAAGTAATGCGGCTTCATCAGCGGTAATGAGCCGGAATAACCACCAATTTAGGTTGCTAAGAATATATGGTAATGGTTTTATAAATTATAAAAATAAATTTTTTAATCAGTTTAATCAAAAATTTGAATGGATTACAGATCAATATATTAATGCGGTTAAATTTTTACTTAACAACCGCATATTATTTATGAGTATATTTGGAATAATTTTAATTGCCACCGGAATTTTGTTTTATAGCTTGCCAGTTGGGTTTATTCCTAACGAAGATAAGGGGTTCTATTTAACCCAAGTAACCTTGCCTAATAATGCTTCTCTAGAGCGTACTGAGCGGGTTACTAATCAATACATCGCGTATTTATTAAAAGATAAAAATATTGAGAATACTAATAGCTTAATTGGTATTGATGAATTACACGCTGGTTCAATTAAAACTAATGTAGCAACCGTGACCACTGATTTAATTGATTGGGATGAACGTAAAAAGGATGTTGATCAGCTAATTGATGAAGCTAATAAATATGGGGATACTATTAAAGAAGCACGCTTTATTGCCTATAACCAGCCTGCAATTGATGGGTTAAGCAGCACCAATGGTATTGAAGTGTATGTGCAAGATAAAGTAAGCGGTGATTACTTTGCGCTTGAAAGTTATGCTAAAGCTATTACTCAAATACTCAATAAAGATCATGATATTAGTACTAGTTATTATACATTTAATCCAAATAATCAGGCTTATAGTGTATTAGTAGATATTGATCGGGCTAAATTTTACGGCTTACAAATTCAAGATGTATATAATGTATTAGAAGCTAACTACGGGCCTGACTTAGTAAATTATTTCTATCGTATGGGTGATTTATTTTGGGTAACTATTGAAGGAGATGATGGGTATCGCAAGACGCCATTTCAGTTAGATAATCTATGGATTAAAAATTCAAATGAATCAATGGTGCCCATAAATTCAATTGTAAAAACTTCAATGACCACTTCGCCAGATGTAATTGAACGGGTAAATGATTTTATAGCTACTAAAATTGTAGTAGAACCAAAGCCAGGTATAACTATTCAAAGTGCAATGGCGGTTATTCAAGATGCTCTTGAGAAAGTTTTACCTAAAGAATATAGTTATGTTTGGTTTGGAGTGAGTTATCAGCAGCAAAGTGGTAATGCTACGTCAATTCTGGCATTTGCATTTGGATTAGTTATGATTTTTTTAGTATTAGCTGGTCAATTTGAAATGTGGCGGCTACCTATAGTAGTATTAATGGCCATTCCTTTTGCGTTATTTGGAGCTGGCGGCATATTATTTTTACGTGGATTAACCGATGATTTATATTTTCAGATTAGTTTAATTACGCTACTGGGGTTATCTGCTAAAAATGCGATTTTAATTGCTGAATTTGCACTCGAACATTGGCGTGAGGGCGTTTCAACTGTAGACGCAGCATTAATTGCTGCCAGGCAGCGGTTTAGACCCATTATTATGACTTCATTAGCCTTCATTTTAGGTACCTTACCATTGGCTTTTGCTAGTGGTGCCAATTCAAATGCTGAACATTCAGTGGGTACGGGAATTATTGGCGGTATGCTTGGGTCTACATTTATTTCAACTGTATTTGTGCCATTGTTTTTTGTGGTAATTATGGGTAAGAAAACTATTAAAGAAGATAGTGGCGATTAACCTTAGATTTGCTTTTCAACTGTTATCCTGATTTAAAAAAAGCAAAAGTCACATTTATAAACCCACCAACATATATGAAAAGGAGCGATAATGCCAGAAATATCTAGGTTCTTTGGAATGATAGTTTTTATGTATTGGGATGAACATAATCCACCGCATTTCCATGTAAAATATGGTGGTCAACAAGCAGCTATAAATATTTGCACACTTGAAATAATTGAGGGTAAACTAAATCGCAGAGCGACAGAATTAGTACTTGATTGGGCGGAGTTGCATCAAACCGAACTACTTGAAAACTGGGACAAATGTGCGTTAAAGCAAAAGCCAAATAAAATTGAACCACTAAACTAATGATAGGAGAAAATTATGTATTGGGATGTTGTATCGGTAGAAGTGTTAGGAGCTTATAAAATAAAGGTAAGGTTTTCTGACAATCTTGAAGGGGTTGTTAATATTAGTAAAAAATGGTTAACTGGTGTATTTGCACCATTAATAAACATGAATATTTTTAGAAAAGTATATGTTGATAAGGATAGCAGTGCTGTTACTTGGGATATTGACGGTGAATTTATTGATTTGGCTCCGGATACTATGTACAATCAGATAAAAAAGAATAATGGGGTTTATGTCATACAGTAATATTAAGTGAAATAAATAATTAGAGCGAAATTTTACATTTTTATGTAAGGATAAAGGCTAAAAAATTATCTTATGAAGAAGGAACGCCTTATGGCAAATCCAAAGCTGGATAAAACTAATGTTAATTCAGAACTAGAATCGTTGACAGACAAACTATTACATAGTATCTCTTCTTATGTAGTTGAAGCTCGTAAAAGTATTAATAAATCAATAGATGCTGAAATGGTAAAGGCTTATTGCCCAATTCGCCACGCAGTGCGCGGTGAATCTAAATGCCTAACTCCAAATATTGGCTGTGGATCCATTACAGAGCATTAATGCGGGTGGATAGACCAGATGCTAGATCATTTTATGAAATTGAAGCAGTTAATAACTCTTGGACAGGGCGTGAGCTAGAACGCCAAATTATATAGATGCTATAATACTTGTAATATAATGTAGTAAGGAATCAGTAAATGCAACGATATTTTCCGCAAGGTCTTGCTGAAGAAGAGTTTTTCTGTAATCGGGAAAAAGAGAGAAATTTAATTAGTAAAAGCATATTATCACACGAGCATCTTGTACTGGTGGCACCTAGACGTTATGGCAAAACAAGCTTAATTGCTCAAGTTTTACGTGAAAATAATTTTCCGGGTATCAATATAGATTTATTTTTTGTTCTTAGTCAAGGAGAAGTGAGCCGGATTATTTCTGATAGTGTTGCACAGTTAATTAATAAAATGCTCCCTAAATCCAGCGCAGTAACCAAAAAAGTGGTTGATACTCTAGCTATGCTAAACCCTAAAGTCAGCTTTAACTTACTTGGTCAAAAGCTAGAGATTAACGTTAAACAGTCTACTACGGAGAAAAATATTAGTGAGCTTTTGCTAATCCTTGATCAGTTTGCCATAAAATTTGAAACACCATGTGTCATTGCCTTTGATGAATTTCAGCAAATTGGTGAATTGAAAGAAAACCATACTATTGAAGCATCCATACGCCATGCAGTTGAACGTAGCAAAAATGTAAGTTACATTTTTTGTGGCAGCAATAGGCATTTGCTTAATGAAATGTTTAGTGATAGAACGAGACCACTATACCATTTATGTGACCTTATGACAATAAATAGAATAGGTGCGGAATCTTATAAAACCTTCTTAAATGATCTGTCAAAATCTAGATGGAAGCAACTAATTATGGAAGATGTTCTTGATGAAATTCTAAATATTACTGAATGCCACCCATACTATGTAAATGCACTTTGCCGACGCTTATGGAGTAATGAGGCACCTCCAAAAATAGTTGATGTTGTAACTACGTGGGAAAACTACGTGGCACAGCAAAGTAGTTGGATTATAGGTGATTTCAGTAGGTTAACTTTAACGCAGCGCAAGCTTTTAACTGCATTAGTACTTTATCCAACGTCGGAACCTCATGGTGAAATGTTTTCAATGGTTGCTAAAATGACACCATCTACCATTCAGAAAACTTTACAAATATTACACAGAATGGATTTAGTATATCAAGATTGTAAAAACCAGTACAAAGTTTTAGATCCGGCAGTCGCCTATTTTATTAGGCAGCGTTTTGATAAGTAGGGTAGGATGGGGTTCTTTTAGATATTTACCATTATGGGCAACTGGGCGATAATCTCAGATTCGTCCAATTTTCAAATTTTCAATAAAACTTCTAGCGTTTCCTTTTATCATAGTGTAAAAAAAACCTCCGTTTAATATATAAATGTCAAAAATCAATAATTTTCAATTCTATCTAGCTTATTAGTGTATAATAACAGATTATATAATTAATTGAATTTTTATACTTTTTATAATAATTTAATTTTTAAAAATATAAAAATAATCTGAAAAAGATTGAGTTTTGGAATGAACCGAATAAGAACCCTGCAGTACACCAAGAACTGCGTCAGCAAAAACTTTCATAGTGCAGGGTCAGCCCTATGATAAAACGGCTTACATTCTTTGTATCCACCATTATTATAGCAGGTTAATGAGTAAATATGCAAGAGACTTTTATTAGCAAGGCACGGATGTCTAAATATAACGATGAGTTAGAATATGTAAAAAACGTTAAGTTTTCCCAATTCCATTATCCGTTATTACATTATTTTGAAATAACATTTAGAAACAAAATAAATGGATTTTATGCGAATAATTTTGGTGATAATTGGTTAATTGAGTTGCCATCCATTTTAAATTTTGATAAATCTATAATTGATAGAGTTAATGATAGTAAGTTCAAAATTAAAAATAATATTATTACTAATAATGATATTATTGCGAATCTAACACTTGGTTTTTGGGTTGAATTATTTAATCCAAGATACTTATTACGTACTAAATTATATAAGGAACAAGTATATAGTATTTTCGCTATTTCAAAAAAGAACATTCATAAAAAATATTTGATCAAACTCCACAATGAATTAAATACAATCCGCAGTTTTAGAAATAGAATTTTTCATTATGAAAAAGTATTAGATAACCCCAAATACTCGCACGCTCCAAAGATATTGGAATATTTACTGTATCGAATGGATGACAAATATTATATTCAAAAAATGCTAAAACACTTTGATATTATTCTAACTCCACCACCTAGATTATAGAGTGAGGTAAATAAATGAAATTTGGTTATGCCTGTGTATATTATATTAGAACAAAATCTAAATTTACAAACAGATGCTTTAACTGTTGCTGGAAATTAGCTTAGTAATAGAAAAGAAGTTTATCATTAATTAATATACAGTAGCAATTAGCGTGGTAATACTGTTATGTTATTTAGTAAAAATTATTTTACTTTATTTTTATATATGGGTTATAATACCTCCAGCTTCATGCCCCACCAAAGTATTAACCTACTAATAATGGAGCATGAAAC